>JAJZLS010000041.1 GCA_021803345.1 Actinomycetes bacterium | reverse complement strand
GGCTAATTGCCGGGATAGCAAAAGGATTGGGTGTTGATCACACTGTAAATGGAGGGTTGAGCTGGACATCGGGACTACTTCCTAAGGTTGCTCCACTTGGTCGTGTAAGTGACAGCCTCAGCTTTGCCAACCCGAATGACGGATTCGTAACAGTTGAACCGTATTCGCCATTAGGTACAAATACCTCGGCCATACTTGCTTCCACCAATGGTGGTTCAACTTGGTCAGTGGTCAACAGTCAGGTTCCAGTCGGTCGAATCAAGTTTGTATCTTCTAATATTGGCTGGGGGCTGAATCCCCAGGGAACCGAACTGTACTTGACCAAAGACGGTGGTGCCAGCTGGAAGGAAGTCCTTTTACCAGCCGGAAATGAATCTCAAACCGTATTCAAGTCCCTTACTCTGCCGACATTTTTTGGTCAAACAGGAGTTTTGCTGGCACAGCCTAAATCGGGCAATGCTCTAGTAGAAACAACCAACAACAGTGGTAAAACCTGGACGCCCTACACTACACCATTTCAGGCCCTGCCGACAATGGCTCCCACGGTGCTTGGCCCAATCTGTCAAACTTGTGTGGCAGTTGGGTCAGAGCCATTTGCTGCAATAAATTCAACCACATTCATCTACTTGGCAGGTGGAAAGCTGTATCGGACTGCAAATGAAGGACAGAGTTGGATTTCTGTGAGAACAAATACGATCTCAGCTGTTGTTGGGAGTCTGGGGGATCATAGCGTTGCTGGTCCCCTACAGTTTTCTTCTCCTAACAGTGGCTGGGCTATCACTACATCCGACACCCTACTCTTGACCCGTGACGGGGGAGCACATTTCTCAAGTGTGATTCCACCGTGTCATTCATTCCAGGAGCAAAGTTGTGCAAGTATGGGCCTGAAGTCGACTCCATAGAGCCCCGCAGTAGTCTCCATGGGAAAATGAGCCAGAATGGTGCGCACCGTCTTTCCCCGAAGTTAGCCGAAATCCCTTCAGATCACTATCGTGCGATGCAGCGGAATCGAACCAGTTCCCAAGAATGGATGCACTCCAGAGCTATTGTTCTGAACCATAAAGTTTCTGTTCAAGTTGCGTGTAAGCGAAAATCTGTGATTGTGACCGAACCGAATTTCCCTCGTCAACGGGGCGCGCCGTCGTAATCTCGTATAATTGAGAGATCTTTACCTCCACGGCATTCGTGCCCATACCCTCTTATAATTATCAAGATTCTTAGGCCAGATCGGAAGGTGTCAATTTTTCGGGATGTCAACGGTCTCTAACGGCTGATCTCGACCTACTAGCTCAGTTGAGATCTCTAATTCTCGAATACGGCGTCGAGTGAAGTCAGCCTCTACCTCACTCAGTCTATTGGCATCAGTGATACCGAGGAGATTACGCAGTACTCCATTGGCATCGACGTACTTGTCCCAAGACACCAGTTTAGGTTGGAGGTCCCTGGGTGTGGTGACGTTTTAGTGCAGTAAGTGCATCTGCGTCACTCAACCGACCTGCCGTTACCTGAGCCTCAAGTGAGTGGCTTAAAGCAGTGGGCTCCTGACCTTCGGCCCTGACCGAGGCTAGGGCAATCATGTCTGCGTGTTCACGGTCCCGATGCGACTGTAATTGATCTAGCTCAGTCATTATTTCCTGGTACTGCAGATAAGACAACAGTACCGCTTCTGGGGTGCGGTGCGCTCCCAGGAATAGAGGAGTAGCAGCTTTCCCTTCAGTGCGAAAACGTGCAAGAATTGCGGATAGTTTTTTACGAACTTCGACAACCGGAGCTACGACAAGTGGTTGCACCATATATGAAGTATTACAGAACTATGGGATAGTTACAACGACGATGCTCGATGAGCCAGCGACAGATGCAAACCAAAAAAGCGTTCGAAATTTGGCGGCAACCTAGTGAGCCACAAAGGACGGCTGATATGCATCTTATGCAAACTCTGGACTGCATTTCGGAAGCCACGGATCCCTCGATGACTCGTGCTTTTCGATGGATTTCTCAAAAGTCAATGTAATATCTATCGGGTCATATCCGTGAATTAAGTTGAAATGCGACGCATTATCGATCCGAAATGGTTTCGCAAAAACTTGAGCATCTTCACATGTGACGGTTCTGTTGGTAACATCTATTTCAATTACTACTGTTGGATTCGCCTCAGTAGCTGCCATGATCAGCTCGACCACATCTTGATCGAGCTCAACAGGAACTATTCCTTCTTGAGGAAGATTTCCTCTATGAATGTCAGCAATTCTAGAGCTAATGACGGCTTTGATTCCAAAGTCACGCAGTGCCCAAACTGCGTGCTGTCTAGACGACCCACATCCGAAGTTTTCACCAGCCACAATGATCGAAGCTTGAGACCTCTCGGGATCGTTAATGATAAAACTTGAATCTTCTCGCCAAATCTCAAAGAGTCCGTTCTCATATCCAGTTCGTTCGACTCGTTTCATCCACTTCGCTGGAAGTATTTGATCGGTGTCTATATTCGAACGCCGGATAGGATATGCACTTCCTTTAATGATTGATACAGGTTCCATCATTTCCCTTTCTTTTTATTTACTTGAGGCAGGTCGCTGGGAGAGGCAATCCTGCCCAAGACTGCGGTTGCTGCGGCAGTTTCAGGAGAGACCAAGTGGGTACGTGCCCCAGGTCCTTGTCGACCTTCGAAGTTTCGATTTGAAGTGGATGCGCTGTGTTTACCAGGCGGAACGACGTCGCCGTTCATCCCAACACACATCGAACATCCTGGAGAGCGCCATTCAAATCCAGCTTTACTAAATACCTTGTCAATGCCAAGCCGTTCCGCTTCACGCTTGATCGAAGCTGAACCTGGAACAACAAGTGCACGTATACTGCTTGAGACTTTTCTTCCAGCTAACACTCTTGCGGCAGCCTGAAGATCTTCCAGACGACCGTTGGTGCACGAACCTATAAATACCGTATGTATTGGAATATCTGAAACAGAAATTCCAGGTTCTAATCCCATATACGAAAGTGCAGCAACAGCGGCATCTCTTTCAGATTTGGTTGCAAATGATTCGAGCGAGGGTATTTTTGAGCCAACCGGGACCGATTGTGCCGGATTTACACCCCAGGTAACCATCGGTCCTAACCCAGTCACGTCAATCTCGATCTCTTTTTCAAATTGTGCACCTGGATCTGTGGCCAAGCTATGCCAGTAGTCCACTGCCAAATCCCAGAGTGATCCTTTCGGGCTACGTTCTTTGCCTTTTAGGTAGGCAAAAGTTGTTTCATCAGGAGCCACAAGTCCAGATCTTGCACCAGCTTCGATCGCCATGTTGCAAAGGGTCATACGGCCTTCCATCGAAAGGTTGTGTACGACGTCGCCCCGAAACTCGATCAAATAGCCAGTCCCTCCATCGGTACCCAGAGTGTTAATGACAGCTAATGCCAAGTCTTTAGCAGTTGCATCGGGATGGGGGGTACCCATAAAAGTTACTGACATTGTCTTGGGGCGTGACAGGCGAAGTGTTTGGGTAGCCAAGACGTGTTCAACCTGACTGGTTCCGATTCCAAATGCGATCGCTCCAAATGCACCGTGTGTGGCGGTATGGCTGTCACCACACACTATGGTCATGCCGGGCTGGGTTAGGCCTTTCTCGGGTCCGAGCACATGTATGATCCCATTTCCAGAACTCGACATCGGATAGTGTTCAATTCCAAATTCTTTGCAGTACGTTTTCTGAAAGCGAAGTTGCTTATCCGCTATCTCGTCAAGCACCTGAAGACCAGGCTTTCCGGTTGGTACATCATGATCAGCAGTTGCCATGCAAAGTTCAGGCCTTCTTACTTCTCGGCCTTTGAGCTTTAGTCCTTCGAAAGCCTGTGGGGACGTCACTTCATTGAAAAGATGAAGGTCGATGTATATCAGATCTCCCTCCGGTTTTGAGTCGATCAGTCTCGACTCCCATATTTTGTCGATCAAAGTACGTGGACTAGCCAATTCGCTCTCCTTATCGGTGTAATCTGTTCGATTTGTTCAGATGGCTTCTAAATTGTTGATAATTGAAAGACCATTTCCCCTTAGTCTGCGACGCTCACTGGCCAAAAAGTCAAGTAAGCGCTCGTTGGTTCCTCTAATATGTTCAGCGCACAAAGTCGCAGCCGCATCTGCATTTCGCATCCTTACCATCTCCAGGATTTGCCAATGTTCCTGCCATGCCTTTTCACGTGCTTCCGGAGTTCGAACTTCAAGCCAGCGGGTACGAGCTAGACGTGTCATAGCATTGCGCACCGCCTCTATGAGAAACTTGTTTCCGGAAAGCTGGGCAAGTTCAACGTGAAAATCTCCGCCCGCCCGTACGCTCTCTTCTTCATCAAGTGACGGATGGTCTGATTCAAGGAGTTCTGTCAACGACTCAATATCGGCATCAGATGCGCGGCTTATGCTTAGGCGAATGGCTGCTGTTTCAACAGCCTCCCTAAGTTCAGCCAATGCACGGATTTCGGAAATGTCAATTGGAGATACCATCCACCCCCGTCCGTCGCGTTGAACTAGTCCCTCTGTCTCAAGACGCATAAGGGCTGCCCTTGCCGGTGTGCGAGAGGCTCCAAAAATGCTCTCTAATCCTCTTTCGGTAACTCTTTCACCTGGCATCAATTCGAGCGAGAGTATGTCAGCTCGTACTCGTTGGTAAAGATTAACAGTCTGCGATGTTTCGTCCATAAATCCGTCTCCATTGTGACTTTGTCTTGGATACCAATAGAGTATACCTACTTGGTATACCAATAGTCAAGTGTTATTATCTTTCTTAGACTGCAGAGAAATAGCTTGAGATGTAGATGGTGTCAGAGTTAATTTTCGTGCCATTGCAAACAACGGGAGATCTTCTTGCTTGAGTTTCCCGGATCCCTGAAATTCGCAATTCGCAATGACAAGGCATTGCAGAACTTGATTTTGCGACTTCGGAATCAGACAACGCTGTGCAGTTTGGTTTCGACCTATCTCGACAAGGATCAAAATTGAGATGAGAAGACCAGACCAGACATGCAACGCTTGACTCGCCTTTTAGTTCAGAACAACAGAAGGGGGGATAAAAGAAAAAACTGTGATAACTACCGGAAACTGCTCGCGTGAGTTGGCATAATTACTAGCGGGATTGCCGGAAATATTCGCGGGAGTTGCAATAATCCACCCGCAGGAGAACCGGAATAGTCAGGTATTGCAGCTCTGTACATTACCCACCTAATGCTCGTTATCCCCGCACCATTTGGATCACTGCTTCTCTTGCCTGGTCAATGATCACAGGTTTGAGCGTTCCCACCGCGCTGTCTACGAGGTCTTCATGGACTGTGAAGAGCTTCCCAGGGCGGATGTAACTGATATGTGCCAGTCCCCCTTGATCGAAGTGGCTGCTATCAAGGACAATAGCATTAGAGTCGGCATAAGGATTGCTTGTAATCTGACAGGCAATCCAATCCCTCCGCCCGACATCAGCTAACAGAAGAGCAGGACGATATTTGTTGCGAGAGAGGTCAGAGAACGGAAACGGCATTATGACTACTTGCCCGGCTGCAAATACGCCCATGCCTCATCCTCTTCCGGTTTGAGCCAGTCCTCGGCGAGAGCCGCCTCAGAGAGGATGGCCGTCTCGTTTCCCGCTGGCGCCAAGAAGGTTAACAGGGCAGGTCCCACTGGAAGTTTCACCGCTTCACCGACGGGATGAACTCGACCTTGCTCATCGATTTCCACTTCTAGTGTTTGCAACATAGATAACACCGCCTTTCGGTAGTCAAGATCAAAGCTGAGTTGTCACATACTCAACTCTAACAGGTACGATAATCTCGAACTACAGAAGAGACATAATGACATTGGGTAAGCCATTGCTCCAGCGGGCTTTTTGGTCTGGTGAAAACCGGAGTACAAAAACTACCTATCATCGACAATTCAGATCGAGATAGCTTTATTTATCTCGCCTCGAAGACACTTGTAATGTCTTTCGACTGATTCCGACGTCCGCTCCATGATTATCAACCTGCTTTTGATGCAATTTGGTTATCCCCCAGCCCTTCACATCGCAACAAGCCGTGCCTAATACTTAGAGACACTGGAATGCTTCCAAGTGCAAGATGGGAGGAGAGCTTTGTCGCTCTCACCGCAGCGGCAGTTGAAACCATGTTTGACCAGTATTTGGAGATCTTGCTGATAACGGAACATGCTGACAAGTACCTCCGTATGAAACCCCAGGCGCTGCGCTTACTCATAGAGGCCGAGGCTTAGCCACCAGCAGAAACCGTCTCGTTGTCAAAACCAGATTTCTCGGTCATCCGATATACCGCGGAATGAGTGAGCGCCAAGAGTTCAGGGCGTTCACCACGTAGTCGATCTTGTTGACCTCAACAATCCCCATTCCTCTACTCGTGCCCAAGTGTGAGAATAGAAATTGCCGACGGGATTAGAAGGTCGACGGTTTTGATGGCCTAGCTTGGTAGCGAGCGCATGCTTGTGCTGGTCTCGTAACTCTGACTCCGCTTACGAGTTCAAAATTGAGATCAAAATTGAGATGAGATGAGAGCACATATGCATGGTCATGCTTAGAACCAACAGCTAACTTTTGAGCTCGTGCATACATATATATGTGAGTGGACAAACTTTACAGAAAATCAAACCAATTACCGATATCGCCTCGGTGGTACTAAAAAGACTCGACGAAGAGGCTTCTTCAATTCCTCTAGCCTATGGAAGTCTCAAAGTTGAAGCACTTGCAGAGATCCTTGGAGGAGAAGCCAGAAATCCACATTGGATTGGAAAAGGCTGGAAAGAATCTTACACAGACGAAGATCCCACTGATCCTGCTTCAGTTGCACGAGCATTATCAGCTAATGCCCGAAAAGAAGTAAAGGTAGTTTCCTGGGGGGCAATAATAGACGTACCTAAAGGACTCTCTCTTTTGTGTGCATCAGATCCCGAACTCAAGTCCTGGTTTTCTGAAATAAGAGAAAAGCTAGCCCAGACCTATATGGATGAACTTGAAAAAGCAAGTGTGGTTCGCTTCGGTGACGGTGGCAGCGAAAAGGTTCCAGTTTCTGGCCTAAAGGGATGGTGGGTTGGACATGCGGCAAGTGCCGGAGGTGATCCACACATGCACATTCATCTCATCATCTCAGCAACAGCTGAAACCATTGACGGTAGACGTGGCCAGATTGACGGTAAAAAACTACTCAATGAGAGCGCAAAGCTGGCTGATGGTTCTGTAAGAAGAGTATTAGCTAATGAAATGGCAAAGATCGGCCTTGGATTTGGCCTTGATGGTGAAGTAGTAGGAGTAGATCCAGAAATTATAGAACGAGCCTCTACAGGCCGCAACTCAGTAAAAGCAATCCAGACCTATTTTGCAGCTAATGATATTCCGATATCTGATGAACAGGCCTGGCATCACTGGAGACAGATCTGTGAGGGCAAAGCTGACAAAGGCCTTCCAGAAAGTCTTATAAATATGATCAAAATAGCTAGAGGTGAACAACTCGGTGGTGAGCAACTCGGTGGTGAACACTTTGGCGGCGAAGCTATAGAGCACGCAATTGATGAAGCTATGTCAGATCCAGAAAAGTCAAAAATAATCGGTAAATGGTTAGCCGAAAAATATGGCGTCAGTGATTGGGATGAAATGTCGAAGGTGGCAAAGAAGGCTTGGTCTGAGTACCCGAAATATGACGATGTAACTTCAGTTATTGCTCTAATGGCAACACTACCACGAGCACCAAAACCAGAAGCAGTTGCTGGACTCTGTGCCCGATTTGCTGATGACAGCGAACGTCCAGAACTGATGGCTAAAGTAGGTGCAGATCCGAGAGTATTAGTTGGTGATAAACACTGGGTACTTCACTCACAGCTGATACGTGAAGATGAGATCCGCACCAGGGCAACCAAGGTACTGACTACCGGTAGCGAAATCACAAATGCAGCTAACCCAGCCAGTGATTTTCCCTTTGTAGGTTCGCATAAGCCGTCAATTGATGAACAACTCACAAATACCACCGGACCGGCTCTCTGTGTCATTTCAGGTGTTGCTGGTGGAGGAAAGACCCAGTCCCTTACCTTGGCAAACAAATACTGGAATGACCGGGGAGTTAGGGTTTGGGCAACTGCAAGAAATCGCCTGACTGCAACTGAAACCGGTATTTCAGCCGGTGCAATAAGTTCCAGATCACTTTCTACTCAAGCTCTCAGACGACGAATTGCACTCGGCGATTCGCTCAGTTCTGATAACGAAAATCTACGCGCAAATAGAAACATGAGTACTTACGTCAACAGCAGTATGAATCCAGACAATTCTGGTAATAGGTACGGCAATAATTCCAACATAAACGCACGCAATACTGACCATAACTTCGGTAATAAAGCCAACATATATCCAGACAACTTTGCCGACATACCAATGCCGGGAGATGTACTTGTAGTTGATGAACTTGGTCTACTTGACCACTCAGATATCGAGATGATCCTTTCCTTGGCAGAGTCTGGTGTAATCGTAAAAGCACTTGGTGATAAACATCAGATCCAGCCAATTGACGGCTCTACTTCAGCAAGATTGCTAATCGATGTTGCACAAGAACTAGGGATGGCAACCCTTGATGAAACAAAGAGATGTGAACCATGGAGAGAAGTTCATGACCAGCTTCGAAACGTAGTTACAGGTGAAGTTGAACCTGAAAAAGTTCTTGATCTACTGCAGATCAGACCGGCAGAAAAGATCGAAGAGATAATCGATATAGTAAATAGTTTTTCTGGTTCTGAAGTTGTGGTTCAATCAAATGATCTCAGATGTCAAATCGCGCAACTGCTTCCAAGACCAGAAATGGAAATGCTACCAGGAACTGATACTCCAAACGTCGTAATGTTGCGTGACTCTATTGCCGGCTGGGTAGGCGATGAAGTTGTAATTCGGCGTAACTTGAAAGTTATGTCGCCAGATGGTGAATTCTCACAAGTTTTCCATAACGGACAAAAGGGCCAAATCGTAGAAGTAAATGAGTCTTCAGTTGTAATCAAAGTAAATGGATACAGTGCCACTATCAGACGTGATGTTGCCAAAGACACCCTTACACTTGGTGGAGTTCATACTGGAGATTCAGCCCAGGGCCAGACATTTAGCCGTTCAGTTGTGGTTGTAACCGGAATGGAAACCCGTGAATGGCTATATTCAGCTACCACTAGAGGAAGATACGCTCCAGTAATAATTGCACTTAGTGAAACCGAAGACCCCAGGTCGGTTGTAGAACAAGTTCTACTTCGTGAAGGAATAGCCCAGACAGTAGATGAGATGTGTAAATCTGATCCCACTTTGGCCCAAAGTGTTAAAGAGGTGCGAGCTAGTAATTCCAGTGACAGTGGTGGACCCAGTGACTTGATTTATAAAGCCAGAGCATCGGAGTCAGCTAGCCCAGAAGATATCGAACCGGAACCAGTCGAACCGGAACCAGTCGAACCAGAACCAGTCGAACCAGAGATTTCAGATCAAGACAAAATCTCAGAACCAGATATTCAAGCAAAGCCGAAGCCTAAAGTAGTCAGCAACAAGATCTTTGGAACCTGGGATGACGAACCCATTAGAGTATCCGATAGCCCTGAAAAGATCACACCTAGTCCTGAGCAGCAATTTGAGAATTGGAAGAAACGTAAATATAGCGGCGGATTCTTCTATAAGAACGACGATGGAATTTGGGTTGTTGACAAATTCAAATATGACAGTGTGTTGTGGAAAATGCTAGGGAAAGGATGGTCTATCAAGGATGACTATTTCAAAATCGACAAAGTCAGAAGGATCGAACCTGACAGCGACGAGATGTACTATCCGGATCTCGACCCGGGACCACAGGAAAGAGCTGCCCAAGAAAAGGCAATGCGAGAAGCAGCTTATAAGGCAAGTCAAGAGAACGGCTACAGGAGTTCAAGTAGCTCAAGTAGTTCAAGCTATGACCGAGGGACATCGAAAGGTCGTGGTGGAGGTGGCTACGGATACGGCAGAAGCCGCTAGTTGACAGCGGTTTTGTAAAACAGAAGATCGTACTAAAGTGACACCCTGCCGGCCATAGAAGCGAATCCTGACAAATGTTGAAAGCTAATCACAGAGTTGTGGGGGTGCAAGATAAGTCGAGTCAAAGGCCGTGTGGCCAGGTTATCACTTAGAGGCGCTAGATGCAGTGTGATGCATTTTCAAGCGATAAATTGTCAGATATTGACGTATCGACACGTGTAAACGCTGCCACAATGCTAATATAAGATCATGCTCCTTAGGTTCGAAGTCTCTAATCATCGGTCAATCTTGGAACCTGTTGAATTGTCAATGATCGCAGTCGACGAGGATCGGGTATCGATACGATCATTCGGATCACTTTCGGAGAGCGTTCTTACAGTTGCGGGTATTTATGGCCCCAATGCTTCTGGCAAGTCGAATGTGATTGAAGCTCTTGCATGGCTCTCGATTGCCATACGCAGTTCGCTCCGCACTTGGGATAAGTTCATCCCCCGTGAACCATTCAAGTTCGGTAGAGGTCCCAGCACGGAGTCTACTTACGAGGTAGAGATGGTGGTCAATGAGGTACGATACGCTTACCGAATCGAGCTGAACCACTCCGAAGTCTTATTCGAGGGACTATACAGCTATCCTGAGCGTCGTCGGCGTATATTATTCGAGCGAGAGGGAACAAAAGTCAGCTTTCGCCGAGGACTTGGGGTGTTATCAGGTGTAAGAGAACTGCTAACACCTACAACACTGGTACTTTCAGCGGCTATGAGGTTTGATGAGCCGGAGGTGGAGCCGTTCGCGCGTGCACTGGCTGGTTTTGGGATATTTATTCCTCGGCGTCGAACTCCTATTAATGGACCGCTAAGAGCTGCGATGTTTGGTACTAATGCAACTGGACGACTTTTTGAAGAGCAGGGATCTTTAATACAGACATCTCTCTTTGATGAACCGGGTTCTGTCCCTGTGGCGTCGCGAGAGTCAGCGTTGGCACTTTTGCGTTTCGCCGATCTTGGTATTGACGATGTACAGATTAGTAAATTTGAAATGGATGAGTCGCAGGAAACTCACCAAGCACGTGTTTATCCCCGAAAACAGCTACGACTAATACACCGCGTATTAGGTGAAGAACTAGCTTTTGATTTTGAAGAAGAATCGGCTGGAACCCAGATATGGTTCTCCCTCATTGGGCCCACTCTGAGTGCTTTGAGTAGGGGCCAAATCCTTATCTTTGACGAGATTGACGCGAGCCTTCATCCCAGATTATCAGCGCGTCTTGTGGAACTATTTCAAGATCCAGAGACTAACCCCAGAGGAGCCCAGCTGATCTTCACCACCCATGACACCAGTCTTCTCAATCACCTGAATCGTGATGAAGTTTGGCTGACTGAAAAAGGTGAGAATGGAACTACCACCTTGACCGCTCTGGCGGAATTTGGTGGAGATAAAGTCAGGAGATCACTAAACCTGGAAAGGGCATATCTGCAAGGGAGATTTGGCGCAGTTCCTGAACTTGACCAGTTTACGCTCCGTCAGGCGCTTGGGCTGTTTTAGACCAGTGGCTAGATCTCACGACACCAAAGGCGCTCGAGGTCGCTCTCTCAAGCGCCGGGTGGCAGTTCGCAAACCTAGAAGAACGATCCTCATTTTTTGTGAAGGCGTGAAGACCGAGCCAGAGTATCTCGAAGCACTAAAGCGACAACCATCGGTACGTGATAGTGCGGCGGTCGATTTGCAGGTGCAAAACGGACTGGGTGGTTCGGTGCCCAGTACGTTGGTCTCCATGGCGATCGATGCCCGCAACAGGTCCATTGAAATCGATGGCGAGATTGACGAATTCTGGTGTGTTTTTGATGTTGAATGGCCGAAGAACCATCCTGCACTGAGAGAAACAGTGGAGCAAGCTCGACAGAACGGAATTGAACTCGCGATTTCCAATCCCTGCTTCGAACTATGGCTTATCCTCCATTTTCAGAATCAGACTGCTTGGTTAGACAATACAGAAGCTCGTAAACTCCGGCGCAGTTTGGATGGCTCGCAAGACAAAGGTCTTGACGCGGTAACGTATATGCCCTTGGTTACTGAGGCAGCCCAGCGTGCAGCAGAACTTGATGAACGTCATAAGGGAAATGACACGCAGTTTCCGCACAACAATCCTTCTTCTGGAATGCATAGATTGATCTCACATATTGCCCCATCTCAGTCATAATGATGGTTTTCCCTCAGATGAAATTTAATGGCTTCGCGATTATGGTGATACAGATTCTGCCTAACGTCGTTTGGTAATCGCAATAACTCAAATGTTGCTAATTTTGCCAGGGGTGATTGACTGGTGAATTGGCATTGACGCAATTTAGGTCGATGCGTTTCATCGCAAAATTTGCGTCCAATGGATTCTGCGGTGGATTAAATTTCAGGCCATAAAACAATACATATTTTAGCCATAAGGCCCTATATGCGGTCATTCAAGCAATCGCATATGGCGCATCATCGCAGTTCGTGGACCCAGGTTTCTCGCTGATGATCTCCAGGCGAGCACCAAGAGCACTTGCAATTGCAGCAATAGTTTTCAGCTCGGGGTTCACTTCTGCAGTAAAAAGTCGGCGCACAACGGATGGGTTCTTGCCGATCATACGAGCTAGCTCCGCCTTTGACATGCCTGCATCCTCCCTTAGGGAATCAAGTTGACGCATGACGGCATCGACCTGGGCTATCTCGGCTCGTGCCTGCCGATAATGCTGTTCAAAGGTGGCGTCGCTCAACTCACGAGAGCGGCGATTCTGGTAATGACTGGTGTCAAGCACCTGCGCCTTCTGATGAGTGGTGGGCATAGCAATCCTTATCTCACTTCTAAACCAAATCTAGTGTAGCACTTATGTTACGTTTTGACTCACCAGTCACTTTGTGGAATGCGCTGAGAAAGCTTTCTTGAACCTCTTTAGAGCATTTTAAATTGGATCTCACAATATTAAGAATTGATGCCGCATCGCTTTTTGGCGAATCCTCGAAAGCAAATACCCTGGTAATTGTGCATCATTATGTTTCGGTCTGAATTGTTTCCACTGAATCTGCTGAATGCAGTTTTATTTGAATTGGGTGTAGCAACTTTCAAGTTCAAAGCTAGAGCCTGGTTTTGCTTGACCAGCGTCTTTTGGCTAGGTTGGTCGACCACTGTCACCAACTTCCACGTTTTTAAATCGGTGGGTTTATGGATGATCTTTGCGTTCTAAATAAGAACTTTGCTACCTGGTGCATACATATAAATAGGAAGAGTTTTCTGATCAAGTGGAGGAGTGCGTTATGAACAGCACCTATCAATCTCATCAACGTATGCTCAGTGCAGCGGAAGCAGCACGGCTACTTCGATGTTCGGTATGCCATATAAGGGAGCTCGCCCGAGAAGATTTAATTCCAGCTTGGAGGGCACCGAATGGCCAATGGCGGTTTTGTCGGGAAAGTCTGATTGAAATGGTCGCCCGAGGTTCCGATAAACCATACGGTATCTAAAGTTATCTGTGGCAACAAACTCAATTTTTAAAAGTGGTATTGGTAAATAGTCACTATTCATATTCTGATTTCCGGTCCATGAAAGAAATTGTATATTTGTGCCTAGGACTGTAGACCGAAGCGATTTTGTGCTTACTTACTCTGGAGGTGGATGGATCGAATCTGCATCCTATGGTCGTTGTATCCTTGCGCGGATCTTACGAGACCTGGTGAATCGAAAGCGCCAATAATGGTACTCCATGATTTGAGCTAGAGCCCCAGGGCAGACCACCCTTGTCTTTGGAAGTACGCCTGAAGACGATTAATGATTTCGCTGTCTGTTGAAGCGAATGGGGCCTTCCATCTGCGGCGAGCCATTTCAATCAGCGCTCGGCGCGCTACCGACGGGTTGGCGTCGATCATATAGGCAATAAATTCCGGCATCAACTGTTGCTGCCTTCGCCGTGACATGAGCGGCTTGGCTCCTCCATTGTAGGAATGACGAGGCTGCAGGACTCGCACCTAGTGGGTCTATGGTCTGCACGCTTGCTCCCTCCTAAGAGGTTTTGACTCCCCGCTTGCCCATCTCGGATCTCTCCGATAGACCTGCTCGACGCCTTCGCTATCGGCCACTTGTCATTATCCCTCTAATTTCCGTGGGAATCTCAATTCAAATGAACTAAGGGACGCTGTCAACAAAAACCGTAAAAGACAGTAAATGGCCAACGTGCCTCGAATAGTTCGTCCTGGATCGAAATGCTGGATTCGGTCAAACGCACTTGCGTGATCACATAATCGACTTTCCGAGTCCCAGCAATCGTCTACTAAACACGACATAATAGATCATACCTAGGAGCCCTTCGATGTGGCGCTCTCTGCCTACCACCCGATTTCAGATGTTGTAGTGGCTATTGAGCCAATTCCAGACGCTATCTAAAAGATAGTACTCGAGTCATTTTTCGATAGTCAGCTAGGGAGAGATTTTCCGACTTAACAAAATCGGACGCATGTAGCGTCAGATTTGATCTATTGGCTTCTTCTCGCGCTGAGTCCCACCACTGTCCCAGTAATTCCTTGCAGTCATCAGATAAATTATCAGAAGTTATGAAGACAAACTGAACTTCATGCTGTTCGGAGTAATCGTCTACAAGGACTGCCACTTCTTCGAGACTTCTCTCTAGTTCATCCCCGAGGTATGATTCATCTTGCTGGTAAAGACTCTGCAATTTTCTATTGAGAGATCGTATTGCTTCGACAAGCGGCGGTGACCAGGCTGGTCTACTTCGTAACCACGCTAGTCGTTCACCGAGTTTGTGTTTCTCTTCATCATCGCGAAAGCCTTGAATGGGCTCCTGATTAGCAAGCCAACCTTTTTCTATAGGTATTTCGATACGAAAATCGGCTACCCAAACCCCTGGTTCGTCAATGTCAGGGATTAGAAATAGATAGCGGGGTCCATTTCCATCTTCCAGTTTGCTTTTCTTCCAGCTTTTCGTTGAATAGACTGGGGACATTTGGATCCACGGTCTGATTGGCCTATCGCTGTCCTCTTCGGCAATGTCGCAAGTCTGTGTTGTTATTATGCCATATAATGGAAGGTTATCTCCCTCAGGTAATATTATTTCGGGTCCTTCTGAATCAGCACTGTAGTCCATCGTTGCAGACCAAATGGGAACGTTAGGATCCGCGAAGTAAAAGAACGGTGGATAACGAACTAGATTACCTTGTTCCCAACGCTTCAAGTTATCCAGTACTCCCGCGGGCCACTTTGCAAGCGGGGGTACACCACTGTCGATCATGGTCTAACCCAACTTACCGCGCAAGACTCTCCGTGGTCGTCGGGGGTTCGTCTTGGGTACTCGTTCAACATAGTCGTCAGGAGGGAATTCCTGGTCTTCAAGCTCCTCCTCGTAAGCAATGTCCGTAGTTGTGGGTGACGGTTTCGCAAACAAGATATCACTCGCTTCCCTAATGAGAAGCCTAACACCATCCTCATGTGTTAGTAGATCTAGTCGACTTTTTCCATTATCTGTTGATGTTGAGAACCAGTTTCGTGTGGCATCCTCCCCAGCCTTTTCCACGAGTGAACCTACCAAAGAATGAAGCTCAAATAGTCTACGCACCGTGGCAGCTCGAGGCTGGATAGAATTGTCCGCAGACCAGTATCGTAGGCTCCTAATTGATATCCTGCTGATTTTAGCTGTATAACGCTCTCCGCGATTCAGCCATCGTTTCAGATCGTCAAACTTTCTCAGAACCACTTCGGTGGAATATATTTGCTGAGTCTTAGCACCTGGAAGCACAAAGCTCCTAAATTCCCTCGTCTGAAATTCTGATGAGACAAGACGGATTGCAAAGCCGGAAGACGAAACTGGTGTGGGATCCCACATTGCATTCTCTGGATCACCCACTAGAACGATTTCAGAAACAAGCGCGGCAGATATCCCTCCTATTACACCTACCAAACCACTATGGGACCATCGATCATTCGGAATCAAACCAACGATTTCAGTATTAGGGTCGCGGGACCTCTCAAGAAGAATCTCCCAAATACGTTTCCACTCTCGCCCATCAGGTGACTTTCCTTGCAACACTTCACTCTCTTGGCAACCGGAAGAAGTACTGATTTCTGTTTTCGTGACTGATGATAGGTTGTCTAACCAATCGATAGAACCTTGAGGCAACGGGGTTTCTGCAATTTCACCGATTTCCCAGGCTTGTGCATATATGCCAACCCGTGAAACACTTTGGTCCTCCACAACGGCCATTACTCTCCCCTTAAATATTCCAAAAACTTACCCGTGATTGCCTGTTGAAAAACCTGAAGCTGCAGTGTGTGCAATGCAGCTACTTCATTGCACACGTCATCCTGACGAAATGCGTGACCACGCTGACTAAAGCAGTCCTGATCAATAATGTAAACATAGTTGTCCTCCCGAGCACTGATATCTCGAGTAGTTCCATGCCTCACAATAGCGACGCGGCCTTCAGCCAAGTCGAACTGGGTAACCTGCTGGTTCTCTACTACTGCAGATCCAAGCACCTCATGACCGATAGGACCAAGAAACGCAGCATCAATCTTCTCTAACCAGCTTCTTGGAGTATTGACACCAGGAACTCTAATGTGATTGATATAGCGGATCCCGATCCTTTGCTCAAGTTGGGGGGAAAGAATCTTGGATATTAACTGAATTATGATTTCAGTTCGCTCACGGAATTCTTCCCACTCCGTATATGAAGTAGTTTCAAGCGAAAAGAAATTTGGCATGATAACGACATTCCAGCCATCGGAAGATTTCATCCGCCAGCCACGTTCTAATCTCTGTTGATCCTGTTGAACTCCACCAGGCCCAGCACTGATAGTCAATGACTGACCATACTGTTGCTCAAGCAAAGGGTACTGATTCTTTACTTCTGAATGAAGTTGGAGAACTCGATTTGCATCGCTAACAGCCGAAATCTCTTCATGCCTCACTTGGCAAACTACAAGACTGAGCGGAGATTTAACCAGCTTGTCCTTCATTGGCAAAGGCAAATCCAAAGCCACTATTGTCCTCCTATTGACATCTCGTAGTAGTTATCTTACTAAATTGCACCATACTTGCACAACTTTTCGACTTAATAAGAGCCAATAGATCTTTCACTTGTCAAACACAGTCACTACCAGAAGGGATTCTTGCGTGTTGAGAGTCAGAGCCGGGGATCTAGCGCTCCCGCACATAAGTTCGTTGTATATACTCATTCAGCTGGTCGCTTGGCGTTGTAGACCCACTTGGACGGTGTTGGCGTTTTACTATGGTGATCGATGAAGGCCGTCATTTTCTCAACCAGATCCTCTTTGGGAGAGAACTCCCCTCGGCGCAAAAGTTTGCGGGTCAGAATCGAAAAGAATGCTTCAACCTGATTGAGCCAGCTGGCATGAGTCGGGGTGTGATGTATTACAAAGCGAGGGTGTTCGGCTATCCAGGCCTTGGAGGTGTGTGAGGAACCATCGTCTAAAACGATGTGGATGGAAAGTGAACTGTCAATGCTCGTTTCAATTTCCTCTAGAAATCCAATGAAGTGTAATGAGTCGTTGTGTTGTCAATGAGCTTGCTGGCAATGAGTTCATCCCGAAGAGTGGCGTCGTTGGTTAGTAGTGCGTCGGACTTGCCCCATAGAGCAGCAGCGACGATGTGTTGATCTTTCTCGTTGATCTTTAGGCGCACAGACACGTCAACTGTTTTTGGCCACTCGATGAGTGACTCTGGAAACGCCTCATTCATCATTTTGAAAAGAAACTCTCGGTCTGCCAGTGTCATTGATTCGGGCAAGTGCCTATCCATTTCCTCAAGGCAGGAGCTACTCCATAAGGGGACGTAGAGGTCCGCTTCTGCCAAAGTCAGAAGAATGTCTCGCCGTCTAGTAGGAATGATGACATTCGCATCCAAAAAAAACACGAAACCCCACGTCTAGAAGGGGTCGCTGTCGTATTGGCCAGTACGTTCAGACAACTGCGCAATAGCGTCCAGCTTGTCGGCACGCGTTCTGCGAGAGGTTTCCATGAACTCCGTTACATCTTTAAGGTGTACCCGCCTATGAGTTCCCCGGTACTGTACTGGGATACGACCTTCATCGATCAGGCGTATCATGTAAGTGCGTGAAATTCCAAGAAGCTCAGCAGCCTGGGACGTCGTTAGTAGCGAGTCGATCGAGGCGACGATGACTCCATGGCCCTCGGCAAAGCGCTCAAGAATATCTAAAATTGCCTCATTTACTTCTGTAGGCAATGTAATTTTCTGTCCCTCGAGCGAAATTCGCGGAGTGAGATGTGATTCTCGCATTTTCTGGAGCAGTTCCTCGATCTGAGCGGCACGAGGTGTCTCGAGCGGGTCTGTCGCATGGGGCATCAGCATCGACATGGTTACTCCTTTTCAAGTACAACCCATTCTAGAACTAAACGACACAAACACAACTAATACTTGGGTCACAGGGTGGTCTTGAACGAATACTCACTCGTGGTTGCTCGGATCACTTTGAAGGAAGCAAAGGCCGGGACCCGGATGAAGCAGGACTCGGAAACCACTTTTCGGAATATTTTCCACCTACAAAATTTCTTGCATTTCGGGTGTTGCTTACAATCCGATGCACTTCCAAGACCAGCACCTTTGCACTTGGTGCATACATATATATATAAGAACTACAAAGTCAGACGTACGGAGGAGAAATCAAAATGACTAGTACATATCCCACCTATCAACCGATTCTAGTTTCCAAAGAAGCTGCTCGGTTGCTCAGATGTTCGGTATCTCATATTCAGGGGCTGGCCCGAGATGGTCTGATTCCGGCATGGAGAGTTCCGAATGGCCAGTGGCGGTTTTCCCGTGACAAACTGATTGAAATCATTGCCCTGGGTTCCGAATCTATCTTAGGTATTGATGTGAACGATGCTGATAATCACTACAACGATTAGATGCTCACTCAAACCCATAAATGATGACCTTCGCTTTAGCGGAGGTCATCTAAACGGAGGGATCGGTTAGTTTGAGAAACACCAACAAGGAAGTTTCCGAGATGACCAAAATCTACTTTGCCTTTGCGTTGGATGTAATAGTTTATGTTCGTTTCAATTGAGCTTTCGGGCAATTTCCCTTGGCCAGGTTTTATGCGCGATCGATTGATTTTGGAAAGGAAATTCTTGAGCCAAGTATCTCCGCTGCCGCCCGGTCTCGCTCTGGAAGGGCGTGGGCGTATACTCTCAGTGTTATCGAAGCATCGGCATGGCCGAGTCGTGCTGCAACAGTTCTGACGTCGACTCCCGCGGCAATCATCTCGCTGGCCGAGAAGTGACGGAGCGAATGGAAGTGAATTTCTCTCCAACCATGAGCGTCCGCTATTCGACGAAAGACCTTACTTATCGAATCAGGATGGAATGGTTTAGCCCCATCTGGCTCCGGTGAGAACAGGTATGGATCTTCCGCAACCAAAGACCCGACCTTATCGGCAGCGAATCTGATCTCTTCTTTCTGCCTTTCAATAATGGCCATTCCAACCTGATCTAATGCAACTCGACGTGTCTGGCGAGTCTTGGTTGGTCCTTCGAATATGCCGTCTTTAGGCGTGTAGCCAAGTGAGCGCCTTATCCGAATCGAATTGTCCTCGATGTCGCTCCATTTGAGCCCTAGTAGTTCTCCGCGTCTCAGTCCCGATACCGCAGCCAGTGCAATCATCGCTGCCCACTGTGGATTGGCTTGTTCAGCATCTCGGATCAAAACCGCGAGTTGTTCGACGGAGATTGAAGCCATATCCTTTTGGGGTAGTCTCGGAGGGCTGGCACGCAAGGCCGGATTCGAGTCGAGCCATCCCCACTTGACGGCCTGATTCAGGGCACTTCTCAGGATTGCGTGGGTTTGACGGATGCCAGCTGGGCTGTCGCCCTTGACCTCAAGTTCACGGTAGAGCTTGTCGATGTGAGCAGGTGTGAGTTCATCGACTTGGATTTTCCCAAGAGAAGGAAGAATATTCCTTCGGACTCGCCACTCGTAATTAGAGGCAGTCTTAGGAGTGAGCCTTCCCTCTGCTGCTTCGTACCAAGCATTAATCACATATTCGACACTGGCACTCGATGCCCGAGCTTTGGCATCTTTGGCATCGACCAGTAGCTTTTGTAATTCGAACTGAGCTTTGCGCTTTGGACCCTTGACGGTCGAATATTTTTGACGTCGTGCTCCTGTGACTGGGTCGTTGGGTAGTTCAACTCGCAGTTCCCAAACGCCCGGTCGCTTCTCTCTGATCGACCCTCGCATGACAATATCGTATCATAAAATGTTGGTTTAATGTTGGTCGAGTCAACTATCAAAACTCAAAAACCTATATCTACCTGGCGCGCTCGGAGGGATTCGAACCCCCGACCTTCTGATCCGTAGTCAGATGCTCTAATCCGCTGAGCTACGAGCGCATATGACGACTTACAAGGATAGCCGTATCATTGATCCGGTTCTGCTACAAAACAGCGATTGGTCTGTCGTCTACCGTGAGAGGAGCCGGTAAGTCGGAGTCGCCCATCAAAAACTGATCGACCGCCCTCGCTACTGACCGGCCCTCAGCAATTGCCCACACAATTAGGCTCTGGCCTCTGCGTGCATCACCCGCTGCAAAAACTTTTGGAACGTTGGTGTTCCAGGTAGAGGTAGTTGCAATGTTTCCTCGTTGATCCAGTTGGACACCGAGTTTTTCGATCAATCCATCCTTTTCTGGTCCAAGAAATCCCATTGCCAGAAAGACCAGATCGCATTCGATTTCGAACTCGCTGTTCTCAACTTTCTTGAAACTGGGACGCCCATTTTCTACGACCGTCTCGACCCTGTGGACCAGAATTGCTCGAACGGAGCCATCTTCGTTGGCGAGGAATCTTTCGGTATTTACCGAAAATTCTCTGATTCCTCCTTCTTCGTGGGCGGAGGAAGTTCTGTACATCAAAGGCCAAGTTGGCCATGGAGTGGATTCGTGCCGCACTTCAGGTGGGCGTGGAAGAATTTCAAGTTGGACAACTGATTCTGCACCTTGGCGATGCGCGGTGCCTAAACAGTCAGCTCCGGTGTCTCCTCCTCCTATTATCACAACTTTTTTGCCATTTGCATCAATAGGCGATGAGGCGATATCTCCTTCTTGAACCCTGTTCGAAAGGGGCAGGTATTCCATTGCCTGATAGATCCCTGTGAGTTCTCTTCCAGGTGCCGGGAGGTCCCGTCCTATGGTTGAGCCAATGGCGACAACTACTGCGTCATTGCTGTCAATCAAAACCTGTTGATCCAGATTTTTCCCCACTTCAGCACCTGTTACAAATATGGTTCCCTCCCCTCTCATTTGGTTCAAGCGGCGCTCAAGCACTGCCTTCTCCATCTTGAATTCAGGAATCCCGTATCTCAGCAGGCCACCTATTCTGTCAGCTCTTTCATATACCGTTACATCATGACCAGCGCGGGTCAACTGTTGGGCAGCAGCCAGTCCCGACGGTCCTGATCCAATAACCGCCACTTTTTTGCCAGTCTTTGCCGTTGGCTTTACTGGAGCGATCCAGCCCTCTGCGGCAGCTTTGTCAGCCAGGTATTGTTCAACTGTTTTAATTGAAACTGGATCTGAATTAATTCCCAGCACGCAGGCTGCTTCACATGGAGCCGGGCAAAGGCGTCCAGTAAATTCCGGAAAGTTATTGGTGGCCTGGAGTCTGTCTGTTGCCTCTCTCCAGTTCGACCGATATGAAAGGTCGTTCCACTCTGGAATCAGGTTCCCCAGTGGACATCCCAGATGGCAAAATGGAATGCCGCAGTCCATGCATCGCGCAGCTTGTACCTGCAAAGCATTTTCAGGAAAGGGGTTATATACTTCTTTCCAATCGCGAATTCTAAGTTCAGAGGGTCTTCGGGTCGGTGTGGCCCGTTCATATTTCAAGAATCCCTTAGGGTCAGCCATTATATATTCCTTTAGCCTGTTGTTTAAACTGATTTGTCTGGAGTGAACACGACTTTTTCGGTTCCGCCTTGTACCCTGGCGGCTTCTTTTGCAAGAAGCACCCTTTTGTAATCACGGGGGAATACCTTTATGAATCGGTTTACTTCCACGTCGAAGTTTTCAAGGATCTTTTCTGCAACGGTAGAGCCGGTATATGCAACATGATCCGAAAGAGTTTTGGCCAGCCAATTCCTGTCATCCAGCTCAAGAGGGTCGAGATCCACCATCTCATGGTTCACAAGTGACTCAAACTTGTAGTTAGGATCGTAGACGTATGCCTCGCCGCCGGACATTCCAGCCCCAAAGTTCCTGCCGGTTGGACCTATTATTACTACTCTTCCGCCGGTCATGTATTCACATCCGTGATCGCCAATGCCTTCGACGACAGCAACTGCTCCCGAGTTCCTGACCGCGAATCGTTCGCCAACAATTCCCCGAATATAGGTTTGACCTGATGTGGCTCCGTAGAGTATCACGTTTCCTGCGATGATGTTGTCCTCTGGGATGAAAGGTGCTGTGGGGTCGGGCTTGATAATAATTTTCCCTCCCGATAATCCCTTGCCGACATAGTCGTTTGAGTCTCCTATCAGTTCCAGCGTTATACCTTTTGGAACAAATGCCCCGAAGCTTTGTCCGGCAGAGCCATTGAAGGTTAGCCAAATGCTGTCATTGGGGAGTCCGACACCACCATGAAGACGGGTCAATTCAGAGCCCAGCATCGTGCCAACAGTTCGGTTGACGTTTTTGATTGGGAAGGAGGCCCGCACCAGAGATTTGTCATACAGAGCTGGACGACATGCCTCGATCAGCTCATTGTCCAAAGCTTTATCAAGTGCATGGTCCTGCTTTGAGGTGGCAAACAGAGACGCACCTTCTTCAAGCTGTGGCATCTCGAATAGCGGAGACAGATCCAGCCCTGATGCTTTCCAATGGTCGATGGCCTTTTTAGCTTCGATCAACTCCACATGGCCTATTGCTTCATTCAGGGTTCTAAACCCTAACTGTGCAAGATACTGACGTACCTCTTCGGCAATATATTCAAAGAATGTAACTACAAACTCCGGCTTACCGGAGAATCGTTTTCTCAGCTCCGGATTCTGGGTAGCCACTCCAACAGGGCAAGTGTCCAGATGGCATACTCTCATCATGATGCATCCTGAAACTACCAGTGGGGCAGTAGAGAATCCGAATTCTTCAGCACCTAAAAGTGCTGCAATGATTACGTCTCGTCCAGTTTTGAGCTGGCCGTCTACCTGGACAACAATTCGGTCGCGCAGATTGTTAGCCAGAAGAGTTTGCTGGGTTTCTGCAAGTCCAAGCTCCCATGGTATGCCGGCATGCTTTAGCGATGTGAGCGGGGACGCTCCAGTACCACCGTCAAAACCTGAGATAAGTACCACGTCCGAGTGCGCTTTAGCCACACCCGCAGCCACCGTGCCCACTCCAACCTCGGCAACCAACTTCACGTGGATTCGTGCGGATGGATTGGAGCACTTTAGGTCGTAGATAAGCTGAGCCAGATCTTCGATCGAATATATATCGTGGTGGGGAGGAGGTGAAATCAGTCCCACACCAGGGGTTGAATAACGAGTCTTGGCAATCCAGGGATACACCTTGTCACCAGGCAGCTGGCCACCTTCTCCCGGCTTTGCTCCTTGCGCCATTTTAATCTGAATGTCTTCGGCGTTAACTAAGAATTCACTGGTAACTCCGAATCGTCCCGAAGCGACCTGCTTTATGGCACTCTTTTTTGAATCACCGTTTTCAAGGGGAATGAACCGTTCCGGATCTTCTCCACCCTCACCGGTGTTGGATTTTGCCCCTAAGCGGTTCATAGCGATGGCCAGAGTTTCGTGCGCCTCTGCGGAAATCGAACCATATGACATGGCACCGGTGGCAAAACGCTTGACTATTTCAGATATCGGTTCCACTTCGTTGATCGGTATTGGGTTTCTGCCTTCGGTTTTGAGTTCGAACAGACCTCTGATTGTGGCCATTCTCTTCGACTGGTCATTTATTAATCTGCTGTAGTCACTGAACACGTCATATCTGCGTTGGCGGGTTGAGTGCTGAAGCTTGAACACCGTTTCAGGGTTGAACAGGTGGTATTCCCCTTCTCTTCTCCACTGGTATTCCCCTCCAACTTCAAGGGACCGATGTGCAAGTTCCTCAGGATGCTTTGGGAACGCAAGGTGGTGCCGGGTCGCCACTTCCTTTGAAATAACGTCAAGGTTAATTCCGCCTATTCGGCTGGTCGTGCCTACAAAGTACTCGTCGACGAGTTCCCGTGACAATCCGATGGCCTCAAAGACCTGGGCCCCGGTGTACGAGGCGACGGTGGATATGCCCATCTTGGACATCACCTTCAGAATTCCCTTGCCGGCAGCTTTTATGTAGTTTTTGACTGCTTTATTAGGTGTGATATCTGTGAGAATGCCCTCTCTGATCAAATCAACCACAGATTCAAATGCAAGATAGGGGTTGATCGCTGAAGCACCATAGCTCACAAGTAAAGCCATGTGGTGGACTTCCCGAGCTTCACCAGTCTCAATCACAAGGGCTACCTTGGTGCGGTCTCCGGTGCGGATCAAATGATGGTGAACTGCGGAAAGCAAAAGTAGCGATGGTATTGGTGCCAGCTCTTCGGTGACCAGGCGATCCGAAAGAATGATGATGTTAGCGCCATCTTTAATTGCGGCACTGACAGATTGGCGTATTTGGGTGATCGCTTCTTTAAGACCCGGGCCTCCCTTGGCAATTGGGTAAAGACCGTCAACCACGTGTGATTTGAACCCGGGAGTCTCTCCGTTTTCGTTGATGTATACCAACTTTGCCAGTTGGTCGTTGTCGATAATTGGAAATGGCACCTGAATCTGACGAATCGATTCCGGGCCCGGGTCGAGAATGTTTCCTGATGGTCCAATAGTATTTGAAAGTGACGTGACCAGTTCCTCACGGATTGCATCCAGTGGCGGGTTGGTAACCTGGGCAAATAACTGGTGGAAATAGTCGTATAACAGCCTGCAGCGATCTGAAAGAACTGCGGGTGGTGTATCTGAACCCATGGAACCGATCGGTTCCACTCCAGTTTTTGCCATCGGTCCAACAATCAGTCGCATGTCTTCCTGGGTGTAACCAAACATACGCTGCCTCTGAACTATTGAGGAGTGTTGTGGAACCAGCATGTGTCTTGGGGGCAGATCGTCAATTGATACAAGATTTTCGTCTATCCACTTCTGGTACGGCATTTCCGAAGCCAAGGTGCTCTTTATTTCCTCATCAGAAACTATTCGGCCTTCGGCCGTATTTACAAGGAACATTCGTCCTGGCTGCAGCCGTCCCTTTTGGATTACTTTTCTTGGCTCGATGTCTAATACCCCGACTTCGGAGGCCATGACCACGAGATCGTCTGAAGTAACCCAGTATCTGGAGGGGCGCAGACCATTTCTATCGAGGACAGCTCCGATTACGGTACCGTCAGTAAATGCTATGGACGCTGGACCATCCCATGGTTCCATGATGGACGCATGGTACTGGTAAAATGCCTTTTTCTTGGGATCCATTGACTCGTGGTTTTCCCAGGCTTCCGGAATCATCATCAAAACTGCATGCGCCAGGCTGCGGCCGTCAAGGTGAAGAAGTTCAAGCACTTCATCAAATGAGGCGGAATCAGAAGCCTCGGGAGTGATAATCGGAACAATTCTCTTTAGGTCACCCGGAATTGTTTTGCTCTCAAGCATTGCCTCCCGTGCCGTCATCCAGTTCCTATTGCCTCTTAGCGTATTGATCTCCCCATTATGAGCTATCAGGCGATAGGGGTGTGCCAAAGGCCAGGAGGGGAAGGTATTAGTAGAAAATCTGGAGTGAACCAGGGCAAGGGCCGATTCGAAGCTTGGATCAGATATGTCCAGGTAATACTCCGACACCTGAGGGGTGGTAAGCATGCCTTTATAGACAATGGTTCTAGAGGAAAGTGATGAGAAATACACTGCATCAGTTGAGTTCTCAACCCTTTTCCTGAATACATAGACAAGCCGTTCCAGTTCTATCCCGCTTTGGTTGGCTTCGCCAGCGATAAAGAGCTGGATGACTGAAGGTTCAACTGAAAGAGCGGTTATCCCTAGAGTTGAGTTATCGGTCGGAACCACCCTGTAGCCAAGTATCTTTACGCCTTCTTCGGCAGCAGTTTTGGCAATTACCTCTTGTACGGCCTGCTCGGATCCCTTTTGGATAAACATATTTCCAACTGCGTAGAAACCAGGTGCCGGAAGTTCAAAGTCTGCATTTTCACGGAAGAATTTGTCGGGTATCTGAATCAGAATCCCGGCGCCGTCACCGGTATTGACTTCAGCCCCTGAAGCACCCCTGTGCTCAAGGTTTAGAAGTGCGGTAAGTCCCTTTTCTACAATGTCGTGGGACTTATCACCTTTCATGTTGGCTACAAATGCAACACCACAGGCATCATGTTCGAACTCAGAGTTATATAGTCCAAAATTTTTGGGATTTTTGCTCATGTATTTTAAACCCGTCATCTCGATCGAATAGTTTTACTTCTCTGGCTTCGTCCGAGACGACATTGGCTCGAGCGATGACAGATATTAATTTTATCTATAAGTGAGCAGATCTCTGCTGTAAAAACATTCGGAGATTAGTTGGCGAGGAAAACGCCCATAACAAGTGCTGAAACCGCTGAAAGGCCGGAAATTGCGCCCCAAATCGCCAGGGACCTGGTTGTCTTTGACTTTGTATGCAGATACGCTGATCCACCGGAGACAATCACGATAAATATCTTTACATATAGAACTATCTGCCATGCTGTTGACTGGGAATTGATATTGACTGCACCGATATTCCAGAATCCAGTCAAAACCAGTATCCAAAAAGCGGGCCACGAAAGCCGTCCAAAAGCCTTGGTTACAGCAGATATCGCCTCCGGCGATACCTTCCTGATGCTTGGTACCAGACCCCCAAGTGTAATCTGGCCGCCAACCCATACCGTTGCGGCTAAAACGTGAATGCTGAGACGGATTCCATTTATTGCAGACGCAAGCACTTTATAAAACCTCCGGAATAGAAGATAGTCGCCAACCGGGGCATTTCGTCTGATGCGGGTATCTGGTATTAGATAGGAGTATTTCTGAAGTAAGGCAAATAATCAGATAAGCTTGCATAGTAAAACTAGGTGAAAGGTATCGAACATGCTAGAGTCAACTACAGCGGCTCCAGACTTCACCTTGCCGGATCAATCTGGCAATTTGGTGTCGCTATCGTCATTTAAAGGCAAGTGGGTTCTGCTTTGGTGGTATCCCAAAGCTGGGACTCCTGGCTGAACCATCGAAGGTCAGGGTCTGCGTGACAGATCCCAAGATTTACAGGAGCTAGGGACGGTAATTCTGGGTGCATCTTTCGATTCGGTTGAGGAGAATAGAAAATTTGCCCAGGAGCAGGGGTTCAAGTATCAGCTGCTAAGTGATTCAGAAAAGAAAGTTGGACCGCTTTATCAAGTGATGCGCGAACCGGGTGATCAGTATGAAAGTTTGCCAAAGCGTATTAGCTACCTGATAGATCCTGATGGAATAATACAAGTTTCATATGAGGTATCTGATCCTCAAAGTCATGCTCAGCAAGTCTTAGAGGATTTAAAGAGACTCACTGCTAAGTAGAAAACGTGCTAGGGGATGGGCTTAGGACGGTCATCTATTTTTAGGTGATCCGTGGAATTATCTTTGGATAATTCCAGCAAATCTAGGTCGATTTACCTAGCACAACGTAGTTAAAAGTTAGAATTTATCGGGTTAGTGTGGGTGGTAATCGATCTATGCTTTGCTCTAGGTTTCCCTTTGTCCGAAAATACTATGAAGAGATGCATTAGTGCCATTTCATTTAACCGCCGCAATAGGTTTTGACATTCTAGATGTTATTCTTTTGATCGCCGTTGCAATCTCTGCAATTCGTGGGATTCAATTGGGAGCATCGGTCCAGCTAGGCTCCTATGCAGGATTCTGGATTGGGCTATTTCTTGGTGCAATTGTCGCGCCGGTTATAGTTGGGCCAATCCATACTCCACTGTGGCGTACCATTGTCTCGCTGGTCATTTTGTTCGGTACGGCAACACTTCTTGCCGGAGCTGGTCGGCGAATAGGCGTAAAGGCATGGCGCACCATTAGGAAAGTCAAGTTGGCAGCGGTGGACTCTGCACTGGGTGCCGCAATTGCAGTGGTGGCTACGCTGCTGGGAGTGTGGATTTTGGCCGGTATAGCTGTCAATTCCCCATTTACCTGGTTATCCTCTCAAGTGGCAAGTTCGAGGATCGTACGGGCTTTGGATAACGTTTTGCCGGCGGCCCCTTCAGTATTTTCCAGAGTACAAGCATTTGTTAACTCACAAGGTTTTCCCTCTGTGTTTGCGTCATTGCCACCTCAGCTGGCCGGGCCAGTAGGGCTACCAGACACCGCTCAAGTGAATCAGGTGGTTAAGACCGCCGAAGTCTCAACGCTAAAGATTGAAGGGGTTGGCTGTGGCCAAATTCAGGAAGGTTCTGGATTTGTTGTTGCACCCAATATTGTGGTGACAAATGCCCACGTAGTGGCTGGGATAGCTAATCCATACATTATCGACAGCCGTGGTCAGCACCACGCAACGGTAATCTATTTCAATCCCAGACTTGACCTTGCACTGCTGAAAACTCAGGGTTTGACTGAGCCTCCATTGACTGTATCCACTCAGACGGTATACAGGGACACAGAAGCTGTAGTGCTTGGGTATCCAGGTGGCGGTCCGCTGACTTATGGACCGGCCGGGGTCATGGCTACCTTCAACGCAACTGGAAGAGATATTTACGGCCAAGGGCTGACTACCAGACTGGTATACGAGATTGAAGCTATTGTTCGTCCCGGCAACTCCGGTGGACCATTGCTCAATATGAAGGGACAAGTCATAGGGGTGGTATTTTCACGATCCACCACCAATCCAAATATCGGATTTGCCCTTGCAAGCCCGGCGGTTGATCAAAAAATCTTAGCCAATGAGCACTCTACTAAAGGTGTTTCAAGCGGCGGCTGCGTTTCGTAGCATCAATGGAACTTATGTTGCGCAGTTCAAGAAACCTATTCCGAGGAACCCAAAAGTCAAAACCGTCCTCCAATATCGGCAATGAGAATTCAAGGACGGTTTCGGTTCTCAAGGTAGGCGATATCAGCGTAGAACTGTATCGAAAAAAGATCAAGAATGTTCACCTGAGGGTATATCCGCCCAACGGAGCAGTTCGTATTTCTGTCCCAGTTGGTTTACCAATTTCAACAATTACTGACATAGTCGAGAAACGTTTGGAATGGATCAGGACTCAGCAGGCCCGGGCAAGTTCAGGAATTGAGCATCCCCGATTCATGTCAGGTGAGCGCCATTTTTACTGTGGTTCGCTGCTGAGGCTGAATGTCTTTAATACTTCCGGTCGTCCGTCTGTACGCGTGTGCGAGCCTGATGTAATAGAGATGAAAGTGCCCCCCGGCTACACCGATATCCAGCGGGGCAAACTATTGGATGAGTGGTATCGAGCTCAAATCAAAGCCATTGCTCAACCATATTTTGAAAAATGGGAGCCTGTGATGGGAGTCAAAGCCAGCCAATGGCGAATCAAAAAAATGAAAACAAGATGGGGCAGCTGCAATGTCTCGGACGCCAGGATATGGCTATCTTTGGAGCTTGCAAAAAAGCCAAGCCGTTGTATTGAATATGTTGTCGTTCACGAGTTAGCCCACCTCATCGAGCACGGCCATGGGCCAAGGTTTACTCAGGTGATGGATCAATTTCTTCCTGAGTGGAAGGTTATCCGTCGGGAGCTTAATACCTCTCAGACCTATTAGCATTTCTGGTCCCAGCACCTGCCTATCGATGTTTTGCTCGCACGATTAGGCGCATTATCAGTTTTGAGGCTTAGGCTGTATAAGTTATGCTAATTGCAGAAAAGCTTTCAGTTGAGATTGGTGGAAAGCTGATTGTCGATGACGTCAGTTTTCGTGTCGTGCCTGGAGATAAGGTAGGCATAGTAGGTCGCAACGGTGCCGGCAAGACCTCCATGCTAAAAGTTCTGGCTGGCGAGACTCAACCTGCCACGGGCAAAATTACGATTAGCGGTGGTCTTGGCTATTTGAACCAGGAGGCCAAAGTTGACGACCAGGCAGCACTTTCACGGGTAGTAGACCGGGTTATATCTGGCCGGGGACTGGACCATCTGTCAGAGGAGCTTGAAAAAGTCCGACTTGATATGGAACTTGATCCAAGCGACTCGAATATCAGGAAATTTACCCGTAAGGAAGAAGCCTTCTCTAATAGTGGTGGATATCAGGCCGAATCTGATGCCAAAAAGATACTTGCCGGCTTGGGTATATCCGAAAGTAGATTCTCATTGTCACTTTCACATCTTTCCGGCGGTGAACGACGAAGAGTGGAGCTTGCGAGAATTCTCTATGCCGGGAGCGACATACTGTTACTGGATGAGCCTACCAACCACCTTGATCTGGATTCAAAGAATTGGCTTCTGTCGTTTATGCGTTCGTATCCCGGGGCACTGATTGTCATTAGTCACGATCTCGACTTGTTAGATGAAGCGATCACGAGGATTTTTCATCTGGAGCGAGGGCTGGGTGACGGCAAGCTGGTTGAGTACAAAGGAACGTTCACTCAATATAAAAGGGCTCGAAGTGAGGATGAGGCTGCAGAGAGGAAGCGGAATTTGAGGCTTCAGGGCGAAATCAAACGCCTGGGTTCGCAGGCAGACTCAATGAGACATTCCAGTGCCAAGCGGGCAAAGGTGGCCCAGTCGCTGGACAAGCGCGTAGAGCGATTAGTAGGCCAGATTGGCGATGCCTCTGACAATTCAAGGGTCAAAGTCGCAGCCCGCATGATTGATCCTCCATCGAGTGGGAAAGACGTGTTGATGGTGTCCGGATTGTGCAAGGGGTTTGGCCAGGGACCAGTGTTCGAGGACGTGTCTTTCGAAGTCTCGAGGGCTGAACGGCTTTTGGTAGTCGGACTTAATGGTGCCGGCAAGACCACCTTGCTTAGACTGATCACTGGCGAGCTTACTCCTGATTTGGGCAAGGTTGAATTTGGACGCGACGTAAGTGTCGGCTATTACGCGCAGGAGCATGAAAACCTGGATCCCTTCAGTACCCCCATTGCCCAAATGAATCAAACCTTAGGGGGGACGATAACGGAAAGCCGAAGTCTGTTAGCTTCCTTTGGTCTCGTCGGAGACGTCATCTTTCAGCCAACTCACACACTGTCAGGTGGAGAGAAAACCAAGCTGTCGCTCTCGCTATTAGTCGCAGGAAGGCATAATCTGCTGCTACTTGACGAGCCAACAAATAACCTGGACCCAGAATCTCGAATTGCGATTGCTACTTCACTGTCATCCTGGAAGGGAACGATGATGGTGGTAACTCATGATGAGCCATTCGCAAGTTCCCTCAATCCGGACAAGGTGCTTATACTGCCCGATGGACTGGTGGATTATTACGATGACAATTATCTCGAGTTAGTGGCTATGGCCTAACCTGCATTCGTTTACAGATGTCTGAAATTCCTCCTATATGGATTTCACGGGAGGCGGTTTTTTAGTAGAGTGATTTTGTGGCTAAAGAAATTACTGACGGAGTCATCGAAATCGATACAATGCTCGGAGGGTGGCAGCACCTTACAGCTGGATTTGTCATAACCGGAGACGCTCCGGTATTGATCGAAACCGGATCCCAGAGTTCCTTTGAGGCGGTTGTAACTGAGCTGAACTCGATCGGATTGGGACCCAATGACCTTGCTGGGGTGGCGGTAACCCATATACATCTTGATCATGCTGGAGCTGTGGGAGACATCGCCAAGGTGTTTCCGAATGCTACTATTTATGTCCATCCAGTAGGAGCTCGCCATCTTATCGATCCCTCAAGGCTGGTAAATTCGGCTTCGATGGTTTATGGGGATCTTTTGGACTCGTTATATGGACGGCTTGAACCGACTGAGTCTTCTCGGGTAAAGGTATTGGAAGATCGGGAACGGATAAATGTTTCAGCCAATAGATACCTCGAAGCAATTGATTCGCCAGGTCACGCTAAGCATCATCTGGGATTTTTTGACTCAAATAGCGGCACAGTGTTCTCTGGAGACGCAATTGGCGTCTTGATCCCGGAGATTGGAGTACTCCGACCGGCTACTCCTCCCCCAGATTTTGACCTGGAACTGGTTCTATCTTCATTGAAAAAGTTTCTTGCATATAATCCCTCTGGGATAGCCATGGCCCATTACGGGCTTTTCCCAAACAGCGAAGAGTTGATTCTAAATGCAGAAGATGTTGTAAATAGATGGGCGTTCGTTGCTGAACAGGCTTTTACAAACAACCAGGATATAGAAGCTGCTCTGGAAGCTGCGTTTCGTTTTGAAACCGATGACAAGGATCCGCAGGTAGTGGAAATGTTCGACACCCTCAATGGCATGCATGCCAACGCCAACGGATTGCGAAGATGGCTGGAAAAAAGAGCTCAAAATACAGATCAACATAGCCACGGCTAGGGTTTAGGTTTTGGTTGGCAAAGTTTTGAACTAAATGGATTCACAGGCTCTGCAAAAAGCCAACCACCGCTGCAGTGTGAAGTTTCAATCCACAGCGGTGGCCTGGCGGAGGGAGTGGGATTTGAACCCACGGTGCCTTTCGACACGACGGTTTTCGAGACCGTTCGATTCGTCCGCTCTCGCATCCCTCCCGGCACAACAGGTTAGCGGGTACGTAGCCCGCGAAAGAACTCTGAAATCAAGTTAGAGGAATATTCTTCCAACACCGCACTTCGAATTTCAAGTTCATGATTTAGTCTAGGGTCGCTGCCTAAGTTGTAGAGCGTTCCAAGAGCTCCGGCTTTGGGGTCACTGCTGGCGTAAACCACCCTCCTTACCCTTGCACTTATAAGAGCGCCAGCACACATTGGACATGGCTCGAGATTCACATATACGGTGCAGTCGCTTAGCCGCCAACTACCAAGGCTCTCCGAGGCTTTTCTGAGAGCCAGTATTTCCGCATGTGCTGTGGGGTCATTGAGGCTCTCCCGTAAGTTATGAGCTGAAGCAATTAATTTCCCCTCTTTCACCACTATGGCACCGATCGGAACCTCTTTTTCAATTAGAGCAAGCTTCGCCTCCTTCAGAGCTAAATCCATGAAATATTCGTCTGCATCTCCATTTGGGTCCAGCATGTCTTTATCCAAGTGGGTCTCACGCTTTCTCTGGCCTCGGGTTCCGTTTTTTGCGAGCCGGTGCAGCACTGCGCTACGTTAAAACAACCTGGCTATATTTAGATTTTAAGAGGGGGAGTTTCGAATTATAGAACTGACGCTTAAGTGTTTTTAGGTTCTTTCGGAGGGATTTTGAAAAGGTAGTCAGCTGTATAACAGAAAACGCCAACTGCCGGTTTGGGCCCAGAGAACTCAAACTATGACGCTTCAATTGATTTGTAACTACCGATTATTTGCGGACTAATCCAGATTGTGGGTTTTTTCTGCTTTGAAGTTTTCATTAAAGTGGTACACAATCGGAATTCCGTTGGGGATTTCAAGGTCGAGAATTTCCTCGTCTCCGATATTTTCAAGATGCTTTATCATCGCTCTGAGCGAGTTTCCGTGAGCCGATACAAGAACGTTCTTACCACTTTTTAAATCTGGCACGATAGCATCAAAGAAATAGGGCAGCATCCGCTCCAAGACGTCTTTGAGGCATTCTCCACGTGGCAGGACATCTGGCGCAAGTTGGCTGTACCTTGGGTCAAACCTGGGATGTCTTTCATCTTCCATGTCCAAGAGAGGAGGGCGGACGTCGTAGCTTCTGCGCCAAATACGCACTTGTTCGGGACTATGGATTTTCGCCATTTCTTCCCGGTTGTATCCCTGAAGTGCTCCGTAGTGCCTTTCGTTCAGTCTCCAGTGCTTGTATACCGGAACCCAGGATCTGCCATAGGCATGCAGTGCTGCATCAACCGTTCTGATGGCCCGGAGCAGTACTGAGGTATGTACTACGTCAATGTCTATATTTTCTTCCAGTAGGCGTCTACCTGCTTGGTATGCCTCTTCTACTCCTTTTTCAGTCAGGTCTACGTCGACCCAACCGGTAAAGCGTTCCTCGAAATTCCAGGTGCTCTGCCCATGTCTTAATAGAATCAAACTTGCCATGATCATAAGATAGCGCGTATGGCCAAGTAAGAAACAATTTTGTAGAATTATAGAGGAACATATAGAAAAGTTGATATGGTCACACTCAACTTAGCTATAATGGATAATGTAAATTTTCACAAGCTTTATAAGGAGGCCTCAAAGTGCCAAAGGCCGTAGGCATAGATTTAGGAACTACCAACTCAGTTGTGAGTGTGCTGGAAGCAGGAGAGCCAGTAGTTATTCCTAATGCAGAAGGTGGTCGTACCACACCTTCTGTAGTCGGATTTTCAAAAAGTGGTGAAGTGTTGGTAGGCGAGGTGGCAAAGCGCCAGGCTATAACCAACCCTGATAGAACCATACGTTCCGTCAAGCGTCAAATGGGAACAAATTGGACAATAGATATTGACGGCAAGGCCTATACTCCTCAGGAGATTTCCGCCAGGATTCTGTCGAAATTGAAGAGAGATGCTGAGAGCTATCTTGGCGACACGGTTAGCCAGGCGGTCATAACTGTTCCTGCTTACTTCGACGACGCTCAGAGGACAGCCACCAAGGAGGCGGGGCAGATTGCCGGCCTCGAGGTACTGAGAATTATAAATGAGCCGACGGCCGCTGCCCTTGCTTATGGGCTTGACAAAGAAGGTCAGGAACAAACAGTTTTGGTCTTCGACCTCGGTGGAGGTACATTCGACGTTTCGATACTGGAAATTGGCGAGGGAGTGTTCGAAGTTAAATCGACTTCCGGTGACAGCCATCTGGGTGGAGACGACTGGGACCAGAGAATTATTGACTGGCTCGCCAAGTCGTTTAAAGATACCGAGGGAGTTGACTTAACCAAGGACAAGATGGCCCTGCAGCGTCTGAAGGAAGCTGCGGAGAAGGCAAAGATAGAACTTTCCTCGGTTCAGGAGACGACCATAAATCTTCCGTTTATTACCGCTACCTCAGAAGGTCCAAAGCACCTTGACATCAAATTGACAAGGGCTAAGTTCCAGGAACTTACCCATGACCTTACCGAGAAGTGCAGGGGGCCATTTGAAGACGCTATCAAAGAGTCGGGACTCAGCAAGGACCAAATTGACCATGTAATTCTGGTTGGCGGTTCAACCCGTATGCCGGCTATTCAGGATCTGGTGCAGTCCCTTACAGGGAAAGAGCCGCACAAGGGAGTAAACCCTGACGAAGTTGTGGCTGTTGGCGCTGCGGTGCAGGCCGGTGTTCTAAAAGGTGAGGTAAAAGACGTTCTGCTGCTTGACGTAACGCCGCTAAGCCTTGGCATTGAGACCAAGGGCGGGGTTATGACCAAGCTGATCGAAAAGAACACAACCATTCCGACGAGGCGTTCTGAGGTATTTACCACTGCAGACGACAACCAGCCTTCGGTGGAGATTCATGTTCTCCAGGGTGAGCGGGAAATGGCTATGTATAACAAGACGCTGGGTAAGTTCCAGTTGGTTGGGCTTCCTCCAGCACCCCGTGGGGTTCCTCAGATTGAGGTCACCTTTGACATAGATGCTAACGGTATTGTTCATGTTTCAGCCAAGGACCGCGCTACCAACCAGGAGCAGTCGATCACCATTACCGGGCAGTCGGCTCTGTCCAAAGAGGACATAGAGAGAATGGTTAAAGACGCAGAAGCTCACCTGGAAGATGACCGTAGGCGTAAGGAAGAGGCTGAAACCAGAAACAACGCCGACACTTTGGTTTACCAGACGGAGAAACTGCTCAAAGACCAGGGAGACAAGATTTCCGGTCCGGAAAAGGAGTCTGTTGAAAGTGCGCTTGCGTCTTTGAAGACTGCGCTTGAAGGTAGCGACGTGGAAGCTATCAAGAGCGCAACTGAGGGTTTGATGACCGCAAGTCAGACATTTACTCAGCGGCTGTATGAAGAGGCTTCAAAGAATGCCGGTGCAGCTGAGTCAAGCGGTGAACAAGCTTCGTCAAATACGGATGAGGAGATTGTTGACGCCGAAATCGTTGATGACGATGAGGAAGGCAAGAACTGATCGGATAAGCATCTTCGGGGATGCTCGCTCAGAGCATCCCCCAGGGGCATCTAAGCAGAGGAATTATGAGCGAATTTAATAACCAAAATCCAGAAATTCCAGACGACCTGTCTTCGTTGGATGCTAAAGAATCTCTTCAGCCTGAAGACGAGGTAGAAGCTCAGCCGGAACAATCTGCACCAACTGCGGAAGATATGGTTGAGCAGCTTACCGCGCAAAGGGATGAGTATCTGAGGTCGTTGCAGCAAACTGCTGCGGACTTCGATAATTATCGTAAGCGGGTAACCAGGCAGTCCCTGGAAGTCGGGGACCAGAAGGTAGAGGCTTTGATCGTACGGTTATTGCCGGCACTTGACAATATTGAGCTGGCATTGGCGCACTCAGGAGAGAACCCGGAATTGACGTCTTCCCTGGCACAAATATCAAACTCGCTTTTCGATATATTGGCAAAGGAAGGGCTGGAGCAGATAAACATCGCTGATGTGGATTTCGACCCGACCTGTCATGAAGCAGTGATACATGAGCCCGGTGAAGGCCGCGCCAAGGTAACAGAGGTACTCCGTACCGGTTATAGATGGAAGCAAAAAGTGGTACGTCCAGCAATGGTAAAGGTAGTAGGACAAGGATAAAAAATAGATATGGCTCCGCAGCGCGAGTGGTTTGAAAAAGATTATTACAAGATTTTGGGAGTATCAAAGACTGCAACTGACAAAGAGATCACTCGCGCTTATAGGAAGCTTGCTAAACAATATCATCCTGATTCTCACCCGGGCCAGGAGGACAAGTTCAAAGATATTTCTGCCGCATATGAAGTTCTTGGCGATTCCGCTAAGCGCAAGGAGTATGACGAAGCCAGATCAATGATGTCGTCCGGAGGATTCACCGGTTTTGGTGGACAGTCTGGCGGTGGCGATTTTAGCGGTGCGAGGGTTGAAGACCTGAGCGATTTAATCGGCGGGTTGTTTAATCGCGGCGCCCGGAGTTCGACTTCAAAAAGAGGCCCGGTCCGGGGAGCGGATCTAGAGGCGGAAGTTCACATTTCGTTTGAAGATGCTGTACGGGGTGTTACTACTTCACTAAATATCATTTCCGATGTGCCATGTTCTACTTGCCATGGAACTGGTAGCGCTCCCGGTTCTGCACCGGTTGTATGCGCCAGGTGTCAAGGTACCGGGTCGGTATCTGACAATCAGGGATTTTTTTCTTTTTCAAGACCGTGTCCGGCCTGTGGCGGCCGGGGATTGAGAATCGAAAAGGTGTGTCCTAACTGTCATGGCAGAGGTGTGGAGTCTAAGAACCGTCAGGTAAATGTCAGGATTCCCTATGGAGTTGAAGATGGATCCAGGATCCGGCTAAAAGGAAAAGGGAGTGCTGGAGCCAACGGTGGTCCTGCGGGCGACCTGTACGTGGTGATTCATGTTACTCCACACAAAATATTTTCACGGAAAGGCTCCGACCTGGCGCTCACGGTGCCAGTTACGTTTGCAGAAGCTGCACTCGGTACTACAATCACCGTCCCCACTTTGGATGGTCAAGTTTCTTTGAAGGTACCTCCGGGGGCTAAATCAGGCCTCACCTTGCGCGCCAAAGGGAAGGGCGTTCTTAAACGGGGGAAATCAAATGATAAGGGCGACCTGCTGGTCACTCTGGAGATCGATGTACCTAAAAAGTTGACGGAAGAGCAGAGAAAAGCAATTGAGGCGTTTGCGCTAGCAACTAAAGAGTCGCCAAGAAAGTATTTGGAGGTTGAGGCAAGTGCTCGAAAGTAACGGTTATTTAGACCCAGGCAAGGGTTCGCTTAAGGCTGTTTATGTAATTTCGGTTGCCGCAGAGCTGGCTGGCATGCATCCACAGACTCTAAGGATTTATGAACGCAAGGGGTTGGTGGATCCAATCAGAACCGGGGGAGGCTCTCGTCGTTACAGCGAGGAAGATGTCCAAAAGCTCCGCAAGATTCAGGAGCTCACCAACTCGGGGCTGAACTTGGAAGGAGTCAAGAAGTTTATCGAAATGGAGAATGAGATAGCTTCTCTCAGGAGCCAGCTTGCCGCAGCAAAAGAGGAATTGAAACGTTACAGCGAAGAGGTGGAGCGGCAGTACAAACGAGAGCTGGTGCCTTTTTCACACACTTTGACAGTTTTGAAAAGTTTTCAACGACAAAAGTAATCAGGAGAAGATTTGGGTAAAAGAGATGGGAGGCAATTAGATGGCTGGAACTGATCCGAATCGTTGGACAATAAAGACTCAAGAAGCCATCGCGCAAGCAACTGCAAATGCCAGGGAGACCTCGGCCTCTGAGATAACTCCTGCCCACCTCCTTCTGGCGCTGATGTCTCAACAAGAGGGGCTGACCTTACCTATTCTGAATCGGGTAGGTATTTCCCCGTTGTCTCTGAGAAATACTCTTAGCGATGCAACTGCCAAAATGTCAAAAGCCTATGGGACCGAACCCCAATACTCCCGGGCCTTTATTGAAGTGCTAAATGGAGCAGATTCGCTACGTGAAAAGATGGGTGACGAATATATTTCGGTAGAACACCTTTTGGTGAACCTGTCCGACCTGATTGGGGTTTCCCGGGAATCCCTGATGGTTGCGCTCCGGGAGGTTCGCGGTTCACATAATGTAACCTCGCAAAATCCAGAGGCAACTTATCAGGCACTTGAAAAATTTGGTCGGGATTTGACCGATCAGGCTCGAAAAGGAAAGATCGATCCGGTTATAGGCCGCGATGACGAGATCCGAAGGGTAATACAGGTTCTTTCACGTCGAACCAAGAATAACCCGATCCTGATCGGAGAGCCAGGAGTCGGTAAAACAGCGATTGTGGAAGGTTTGGCTAAAAGAATTGTCGAGGGCGATGTACCAGAGTCGCTCCGCCATAAGCGGTTGATCGGACTTGATCTGGCGGCGATGGTGGCCGGAGCGAAGTTCAGGGGTGAATTTGAAGAGCGGCTTAAGGCGGTACTCAAGGAGATATCTGACTCGGATGGTGAAATCATCACCTTCATTGATGAGTTACACACCGTAGTTGGAGCTGGAGCCACCGAAGGTGCTATGGACGCCTCCAATATGTTGAAGCCTATGTTGGCTCGGGGCGAGCTAAGGATGGTCGGGGCTACCACCTTAGATGAATACAGAAAATATATTGAAAAAGATCCCGCACTGGAAAGGCGTTTCCAGAAGATCATTGTGGATCCACCGAGCGTAGACGCGACCGTGGCGATCCTCAGAGGCCTCAGGGATAAATATGAGGTCCATCACGGTGTGCGAATTCAGGACTCAGCTTTGATAGCAGCGGCAGTTTTATCGGATAGATATATCACCGACCGTTTTCTGCCTGATAAGGCCATTGATTTAATAGACGAGGCTGCTTCGAGGTTGAGGATCGAAATTGATTCGATGCCGACCGAGATCGACGTCGTCAATCGAAAGATACGACAGCTGGAGATCGAGAAGATTTCTCTGGCCAAAGAAACTGATAAAGCCTCCCAGGAGCGCCTCTCGAGACTTGAGTCGGAGATAGCAAATCTGAATGAAGAGTTCAATTCTCTCAAAGCTAAGTGGGTATCGGAAAAGGAAGCCATTGACGCTATCCGCAGTATCAAGGAGAAGCTGGAAAGTATAAAGGACCAGGCTGAGCGGTTTGAGAGAGAAGGGCATTTAGATAAGGCGGCGGAACTGAGATATGGAGAAATACCCCGTCTGACCAAAGAAGTCTCGATGGCCACCGAGAGGCTTATGGAAATGCAGGACCAGGGAAGAATGCTCAAAGAGGAAGTTGACGAAGAGGACATTGCCGAAGTAGTTTCAAAAGCTACAGGGATCCCAGTTTCGAAGCTGCTGGAAGGCGAGATTGCCAAACTGGTGCACATGGAAGAGTATCTGCACCAAAGGGTAGTTGGCCAGGATGAGGCCGCGTCAGCTGTTGCCAATGCAATAAGGCGGTCAAGGGCTGGGATCAGTGATCCCAATCGCCCGATCGGCTCATTTTTGTTTATGGGTCCCACCGGAGTCGGAAAGACCGAAATGGCAAGGACCCTTGCCGAGTTTTTGTTCGACGATGAACGGGCAATGATACGTATCGACATGAGCGAATATCAGGAGAGCCACACAGTTTCACGACTGGTGGGAGCCCCCCCAGGTTATGTAGGGTTTGACGAGGGCGGCCAGCTCACCGAGGCGGTCAGACGTCGTCCGTATGCGGTAGTATTGCTGGATGAAATAGAGAAAGCCCACCCTGATGTGTTCAATATACTGCTTCAGGTTTTAGATGACGGCAGGCTGACTGATTCACGAGGGCAGACAGTTAACTTTACCAATACAGTACTGATTATGACCTCCAACATTTCTGGGGATCCGGCTACAGTTTTCAGGCCTGAATTTATCAACAGGATCGATGAAATTATCAGGTTCCACTCGCTCAGCCAGGATGACCTTACGAAGATAGTTGACCTTGTTGTCAGCTCACTGCGTCAGCGGCTTGAGGTGAGATCACTAAAGCTTGAGATTACAGATCAGGCCAAGGCCTGGTTGTCGAGGGTTGGCTATGATCCGGTATACGGTGCAAGGCCTCTGAAGCGGGTAGTTCAAAGGGAATTGAGTGATCCGATAGCAATTGCGCTCCTTGAAAATAAATATTCCGAGGGCTCGGTCATAAAAGTTGACGTTCCGTCGCTGGATGCTCCACATCTTGTCCTATCTTGAGGTTGATTTCAGCTAGGATTTATGATCTGTGCCAACTTTGGTAACGAAGTGATTTATGAGATAGATAATTCAGTGACCCTTTATCACTGGATATAGACGGAGGTTCTGCCTTGCCCGTAACAATTGTTTTGGGCACCCAATGGGGTGACGAGGGGAAAGGTAAGCTAACCGACCTACTTGCCGCCGATATGGATTTTGTAGTTCGGTATCAGGGAGGTCATAATGCCGGCCACACCATTGTGGTGGACGGCGAATCTTTCGCACTCCAGCTGATTCCATCTGGAGTGCTGAATCCTGCTGTCACACCTGTTATCGGTAATGGTGTCGTAGTGGAACCACAGGTCCTAATCGAGGAGATTGACCAGCTTGAGGCCAGGGGAGTCGATACCTCCCGGCTAAAGGTTTCAGGCCAGGCCCATCTGATAATGCCATATCACGTGGAGATTGATAGGGTAACCGAAAGATATTTGGGCAAGAATTCGCTGGGCACCACCAAACGTGGAATTGGCCCCGCCTATTCAGATAAAGCCACCCGTGTTGGTCTCAGGGTTCAGGATCTTTTAGATCCAAAGATTTTCAGAGAAAAGCTCGATGTAGTGCTAAAAGAAAAGAACCTCATTTTGGCCAAGGTATACAACCGACTTCCACTTTCTGCAGATGAGATAGCAAAGAAGTATCTTGGCGAATATGCACCCAGAATTGAGCCTCTCATATCAGATACGGTGGCGCTTCTGAACGATGCGGTGGACTCTGGGAAGCGGCTTCTTCTAGAAGGCGCTCAAGCAACATTTTTGGATCTCGATCATGGGACTTATCCCTTTGTCACCTCCTCTAATCCTACAGCCGGAGGAGCCATCACTGGAACCGGAATTGGTCTTAGAAACATTTCGAAGATTATTGGAGTGGCCAAGGCGTATTTGACAAGAGTTGGATCCGGACCATTTCCGACTGAGCTTTTTGACGAATACGGAACGATGCTGGTTGATCGGGGTCATGAGTACGGTACCAATACCGGCAGGCGTCGCAGGACTGGCTGGTTTGATGCAGTTTTACTTCGCCAGGCTGCCCGGATAAATTCCCTTACCGATGTTTTCCTAACCAAATTGGATGTACTGGATCCATTCGAGGTTGTTAAAGTGGCGGTGGGTTATCAGTGCGACGGGGAACGTTATGATTCAGTTCCATATCACCAGTCAGTGTTTCACAAAGCGGTTCCTATATACAAAGAGTTTCCCGGTTGGCAGTGCGATCTTTCCGATGTGAGGAAAAGGTCGGATCTGCCAAAGCAGGCTCTCGAATACATTGAATTTCTGTCAGAACAGATCGGGGTTCCGGTGACCATGGTCGGAGTTGGCCCTTCCAGAAATCAGTATGTGGAGATTTAAGTGAAGATCGCGGTTTACGGTTCTGGAGGTCGCGAGCATGCACTAGTCGACTCTTTTGTTTCATCCGGACATGAGGTAGTGGTATTTCCAGGTAATCCTGGGATAGCGGAAATTGCTGAGATTTCACCAGGTCCATTTGAATCGATTGAAGCCGACCTTTATGTCATCGGGCCTGAAGCTCCTTTGGTAGATGGAATAGCGGATCGTCTTAGAGACCTGGGCAAACTGGTAGTTGGCCCAGGACGTGTCGGTGCACAGCTGGAGGGTTCTAAGGCCTGGATGAAGGAGATTTTGCATTCAGCCGGTATTCCAACTGCATCGTTTCGAACATTTACTGATTCAAAAAGCGCGATTGAATATCTCAATTCATACCCCGGACCATATGTGATAAAGACCGATGGGTTGGCTGCCGGCAAAGGGGTTCTGGTTACCACAGATCGTGATGAGGCGATTTTTGATGTCACGGAGAAATTGAGCGGACATTCTTTTGGCAGCGCCGGGACAAAGGTTGTCATTGAAGAGGCCATGGAGGGTCCGGAAATTTCAGTGCTGGTTCTTTGCGATGGCCACAAAGGTTTCGCTCTTCCCCCAGCAAGTGATTTTAAGCGAATATACGATAACGATCTTGGGCCTAATACTGGAGGAATGGGTGCCTTTAGTCCAGTTCCCGGTGTTGGCCCTGAGTTAATAGACCGGGTAATAAATGAGTCGATTGATCCGCTGATAAAGGAGTTTATCAGGAGGGGGATTGATTATCGGGGAATCCTTTATGCAGGACTGATGCTCACCAGTAATGGTCCGAAAGTTGTTGAGTTTAATATAAGATTCGGCGATCCCGAGACCCAGGTAGTTGTTCCAAGGATCCAAAATGACCTGGCTAAACTGCTATATCAGCTTGCTCAGGGAGAGTTGAAAACTAAGCCCGAGGTGATTGATGAGGCTGTCGTCACTGTAGTTTTGGCTGCTGAAGGTTATCCCGAGCGGCCAATACCCGGGGCTCAGATTTCGATAGACTCCACGAGTCTCGATCCTGATGTGCGGATTTATCATGCCGGGACTAAGTCTCTTTCTTCTGGAGAACTGGTAGTAGCGGGGGGCAGAGTGCTGAATGTTACAGCGACGGGCAAGGATTTGAGAGCAGCAAGAGAGTTGGCTTATAAAACAATCTCCAGCATCCGGTTCGAAAATATGCAGTACCGTAGCGATATAGCGCTGCGAGCAAGTGAAAATGGTTGAGGCTCAGCTTCACCGGCAATACGATTTATAAAAAGAATTTAGATTGGTAAGTTGTGATCGATAGATACAGTCCCAAAGAGATAACAGATATTTTCTCCGATCAGGCCAGATTTGCGACTTGGCTTGAAGTGGAAATTTTGGCAACTGAAGCTTGGGCGAAATTCGGAGTGGTTCCGGCAGAGCACGCCAAAGAAGTGCGGTCGAAGGCGCCTGTGATTGACGCCGATTTCGTAGCGAAAGTGCTTGAAAGAGAAAAGATAACAAACCACGATGTCGCCGCATTCGTAGATGAAGTTCAGGCCGCAATTGGTTTTCCCGCAGGTGCATGGATTCACTATGGCCTTACTTCGTCAGATGTAGTAGATACCGCATTGTGTTACATGATGACCCGGGCATTAGATGCTGTCATTGGACAGGTGGAAAAGCTGATAGCTACGCTTGCCGATAAGGCTTTTGAGCATTATATGACACCGATGCTGGGCCGTACTCACGGAATGGCCGCTGAACCTACCACCTTTGGCAACAAGATTGCCCTATGGACGCTTCAGGTTAATCGTGATTTGCGCCGCCTGAAAATGGCACGTGATGGTATCTCTGTCGGCAAGCTCTCCGGTGCTGTCGGGACTTATTCCAACATTGAACCCTCGATCGAGCTTTTCGTGTGTGAAAATTTGGGTCTGAAGCCGGTGCCTGCAACTCAGGTGATAGCTAGAGACCGCCATGCTGAGGTTATTTACGCTCTGAGCGCGTTGGCAAGTTCGATAGAAACATTTGCTACTGAGATCCGTCATCTTCAGCGCACCGAGGTTCAGGAAGCTGAGGAGTATTTCAGCCAAGGTCAAAAGGGTTCATCCGCTATGCCTCATAAGAGAAACCCGATTCTGTCTGAGAGGCTTGTGGGAATGTCTAGGGTTATGAGGGGCTACCTTATTTCAGCTTTGGAAGACGTGGCACTTTGGCACGAAAGAGACATCTCACATTCTTCGGTGGAACGCATCATAATTCCTGATGCTTTTGCACTCGCCTACTATGTTACCTCGAAATTTGATTCTCTAATTGCAGGGCTTGTGGTTTACAAAGAGCGAATGCTTGAAAATATCGATCGCACTTATGGGTTGGTATTTTCTCAGCCGGTTCTGCTAGCCCTTGTTTCTTCGGGGCTTTCAAGGGATAATGCTTATCGGATTGTCCAAAGGTGCGCTCGTCAGGCTTGGGAGAGGAAAACTCACTTTTCAAAGGTACTGCTGGACGATCCTGAAGTGAAACTTACCCAGGATCAGATAGCAAAAGCGATGGAACTAAAGTCTGCTCTGTCGAACGTAAGCAACACATTTGAGGTGTTGCTTAGAGAAATTGCCCTTCCGAAGAGTAAAACTGATCAATACCGGAAACTTCTTGTTGGTTCGAGAGTCGAATAAATAGAGAATACTAAAAGAGAGATCTGGGAAGCGTTTTGTCACTGCAACTCATTCATCAGGGAAAAGTAAGAGACCTTTACAGGGTTGGGCCAGTTGGGGACAGGAAGCTATTGATGGTAGCTTCAGACCGGGTTTCCGCTTTCGATGTCGTAATGAAAGAAGAAATTCGCGATAAAGGTAAAGTGCTGACCGCGATGAGCGAATTCTGGTTTGATTACCTTGGAGATCGATACCCAACTCATTTGATAAGTGCTCATCCTGGACCCGAGGAGCTTGGACATGAGTTGCCGAGTCAGTTTGTTGGAAGGTCAATGTTGGTAAAGGAAGCGGAAATGCTTCCAATAGAGTGTATAGTACGTGGGTACCTGGCTGGTTCAGCGCTGAAGGAGTACCTTGCCACCCAGAGCGTGCACTCGCAGCGCATGCCCTCTGGACTGGTAGGCGGAGCCAAGTTTTCAGAACCGATTTTTACCCCCTCAACCAAGGCTGCTACCGGACATGATATAAATATTTCATTTGAGGACGCAGTCGACCTGGTTGGACGGGATGTAGCGTTAAAAGCCAGAGAGCTTTCCCTCGCCATTTACTCTGCCGGAGCCCAAAGGGCAGGAGAGGCCGGAGTCATTCTGGCCGACACCAAATTTGAATTCGGATTCATAGACGGGGAACTGGCGGTGTGTGACGAAATCCTTACGCCTGATTCTTCGCGGATTTGGGAAGCCACTGAGCTTGGATCGGGTGGTGAGCCTACTCAATATGACAAGCAGCCACTTCGGGATTGGCTGGAATCGACGGGTTGGGATAAATTACCACCGCCACCAAGTCTGCCTATGGCGATTCAGGAGTCACTCCGGAACCGCTACATTGCAGTTTACGAACGAATAAGCGGTTGCGAATTTGTAGCGTAAAGATATTGATCAATTTAGCGTGTCAGTCTCCTTCCTCGTGGGAGGGTGGGAGGTCAAAAAGAGAAGATGGGTGCAGATGAGGTTCAACGCTAAGGTTCAGGTGTGGTTAAGGGAAGGCATTGCGGATCCGGAAGGACATACCATTTCGGAGGCAATCTCTGCACTTGGATTTTCAGGTATTTCAGGTGTTCGGATGGGGAAGATAATTTCGCTCGAGCTGGATGCTGATACTCAGGCCTCGGCTGAGCAGAAGGTCGATCAGATAGCGACTTCACTTTTGTCCAATCCGGTTTTAGAAGATGTAAAAATTGAAATAGTGAAGGCGTAGTTGGTATGAAGAGCGTAGGAATCGTCGTCTTCCCCGGTTCTAATTGTGAATTCGATGTGGCAGCGGTATTAGAGTCGAATGGGGTCAAGACCAGCTTTCTGTGGCATGGGCAATCGAGTCTAGATGATGTTTCCGGAGTCGTTCTGCCGGGGGGTTTTGCCCATGGTGACTATCTTCGCCCCGGGGCAATTGCCAGATTCTCTCCTGTGATGGCAGCTGTAGGTGAATTTGCCAAGAGAGGCGGCCCGATACTCGGGATCTGCAACGGATTTCAAGTGTTGACTGAAGCTGGTTTGTTGCCGGGTGCACTGCAGAAGAATTCCGGGCTGCGATTTTTGTGCAAAGAGGTGGAAGTAGAAGTTGAAACTAGTGATTCGGTGGCTACTTCGACTTCAAATGCCGGGGAGATCCTGCGCCTTCCGATCAATCACTTTGAGGGAAATTACACCTGTGACATAAGAACTCTGGCAGATATTGAAGATAATGACCAGATTGTATTGAGATATCTGGATAACCCAAATGGTTCAATGAACTCAATTGCCGGAGTCTGTTCCGAGAAGAGAAATGTTGTCGGAATGATGCCTCATCCTGAGCGGGCATGCGATTCTTTGACCGGTCTTACCGATGGACTTAAAATAATACAGTCATTTATTGCAAATATTTAGCGCTATATGTTGCATGTATCAGATGAATACCACAACACTTTGACTTGTAATTTCGAAAGCGAAATTACTGCTTAGCGACCCGGGGTTTTCTACCCGGTTTGTTTGGCTGAATGATTCCAGCCTTAGCCAGAACTTCGACGCTGACCCCCTGTTCTTTCCAGGCAGGGAAGGATATCCCATTTTTGAGGGAGTACTCTTTAGCTACTTTGATGAACTCAGTTTCCAATTTTTCCAGGTCAGGGCCATTTTTAATCCGCTCTAGTTCTGCGTTGAGTTCAATTCTCTTCTGGGTAAGGTGGAGTTTCTTTAATGGGTTGGTATTTTTTGGCAGGTCGTCAATCGCTTTTAATTGTTTATTGATTGACTCTAATGTTCGTTTTCGCCCTCTTTTTGGCCTTGATATTTCAAGCGCTTCCAGATATTGTTTCACAATTTTAGTCTGTTCTCTTCCGAGTGGAAGAGACTCTTTTTGGTCTGCAGAAACGGGCTGTGTTTTTCTAGAAGTCGAAGTTACCATAGCTTCAAGTATAAGACTTATTTCATGATTCTCAGAATAATAGTAATAATTTGTCTTATCCTTCTCACACTAATTGGATTACTAATTGACAATTATTTGCAGGGAATTGGGATTGATTTTTGGTTAGATTCTTCAAATAATGTAAAACTAATTTTAAAAAAGTTGCCTGTTAGCTGCTAAATTACCTCACCCAACTGCTGCAGCCTCTAGTTTGTAATCATGGAAATGCCGATACACCGTACGCTGGGTCTAACCGACTCTGAACTTGAAATGATTACAGAGGTTCTGGGACGATCGCCAAATCATTTGGAATTGGCAATGTACTCAGTGATGTGGAGCGAACACTGTTCGTATAAATCTTCGAGAATTCATTTGGGAAGGTTGCCTTCCAAGGGTGAGAATGTTTTGGTTGGTCCCGGTGAGAACGCCGGTGTAATTGATATCGGAGATGGGATCGCTGTGGCAATTCGAATGGAGAGCCACAACCACCCCTCAGCGATTGAACCATACCAGGGTGCCGCAACTGGAGTGGGGGGAATACTGCGGGATATCTTTACTATGGGTGCCCGGCCTATAGCTCTTCTCGACTCTTTGCGCATGGGTCCAATTGACGATGCTAAGAATCGATGGATATTCACCGGAGTGGTGAGCGGGATATCCGGCTACGGCAATGCCGTCGGAGTCCCTACTGTAGGTGGGGAGACGGTATTTGATAAGACCTTCAATTCGAATCCTTTAGTGAATGTGGCGGCAATTGGGATCCTTCCGCGGGACCGTCTGGTGCTTGCAAAGGCATCGGGAGCATCCAATTTGGCGGTACTGCTTGGTGCCTCTACCGGAAGAGACGGTATCGGTGGTGTCTCGGTGTTGGCTTCGGCGGGCTTCGATGAAAACAGTTCCACAAAGCGTCCCAGTGTTCAGGTGGGTGACCCCTACGAGGAAAAGCGGTTAATAGAGGCATGTTTGGAGTTGCTTGACCTCAAGCTGGTCGTTGGGATTCAAGATCTCGGTGGAGCGGGAATCACCTGTGCCACATCTGAAACGGCTGCCAATGCCGGAATGGGTATGGATGTATTCATATCTGAGATCCCGGTCCGTGAGCAGAATATGGAGCCATTCGAAGTGATGACTTCAGAAAGTCAAGAGCGGATGCTGGCGATCGTCACCCCTGACTCACTGGACCAGGTACTCAAGGTGGCTAAAAAGTGGGAAGTGTCAGCTTCCGTAATAGGGAAGGTGACTGAGCCTGTTAAGACTGACTCCGGTATTTCAGTGGGCATGTTGTGTGTATTTGACCGCCAGGGTGGCCGGCTTTTGGCCGAAGTACCTGCGGGATCATTGGCTGATGAAGCTCCAAAATACGACCGGAAGAGAGAGGCTCCGGCGGACCTTGAGTCGCGCAAGTCTAGAGTCGCTGGGGCTGGCTGTGATGGCTCGGATCTTGAGAACGATCTCATGCAGATGCTTTTCGATCCGGCCTGGGTCTACACCCAGTATGATCACCAGCTATTTTTAAATACGGTAGTAAAGCCTGGGATGGATGCGACTCTTCTTCGGGCCGCCGGTCCAGGAGTAGAATTCAGTGGTAAGGCTATAGCTGTATCTGCGGATGGAAACTCCAGGTGGTGTGCGGTTAATCCCCGAGCTGGAGCAGCCATGGTGGTCGCTGAAAGTGCATTGAATGTGGCGATGACTGGCGCAAAGCCTGCCTGTTTGGTGGATTGTCTTAACTTTGGTAATCCTGAGCATCCAGAAGTGATGTGGCAGCTGTCCGAGGCTATCGATGGCATTGCGGAGGCCTGTCTTCAGCTTGAGATACCGGTAGTTGGAGGAAACGTTTCTCTGTACAATGAGGTGAACGGGGTGGATATAGATCCAACCCCGGTGGTGACCACTCTTGGAGTAATTGACCAGCTACGCCAGCAGCCCAGAAGTATTGGCTTTTCAGAGAACGCCGATCTGGTGCTGGTAGGCAAGACTGAGCGAAACCTGGCTGGCTCGAGATGGGCATACCAACTCAAAGGGGATATAGATGGCGAACTGCCACAGCTTGATTTGAAGCTACACATGGAACTGGTGAATTTGATCATTGAGTTGAGCCAGCGGGCAGACGAATTTGCCATATCTGCCATGCATGATGTATCTGACGGCGGTCTTGGACTGGCTTTGTCGGAAATGGCTTTGGCTGGCACTCTTGGAGCTGACATCGACGCCGGTGCTATAGTTGACCATTTCGAGCTGTTCTCGGAGTCCGGCTCAAGGGTGCTTGTAGCTACCAATTCAGCGGAGGAAGTGGTTGAATACATTTCCTGCCGGGGTCTGCCGGCAGCAAAAATTGGTCGTGTAACCGGAACTAAGATTTGTGTGCCGGGCCTAATTGAGGTTGAAGTGGAAAAGCTCAGGGCTGCTTACAGGCCTTCATTTCTCAAATAATTCTGGATCTGAGCTGCTCTACGACCGAATCAGGAACGTTTAGGTCTCCTTCACCAGTGCCAATATTAAGGCCAACTTTATAGCTGCCGTGATAGTCGGAGCCGCCCGTCGCCACAAGGCCTAGCGACTCAGCAATACTGGCCATACCTGCCCGCTCTTGTCGGGTGCACCTTGCGTAGTAGCTTTCCACTCCTGCAAGCCCAAATGCCTTCATTTCCCTCAGGTAGGATTCTAACTTGGTTGGCGTCAATCCCAAGGTGGAAGGATGTGCGATAACTGGCACAGCACCTGATTCTTTTGTCAATCGGATTGCCTCCGGCGTAGTTATCTGTACTTTTTGGACATAGAAAGGCTTACCTTTTGCCAGGTAGGTGTCAAAGGCTTCCTGAATTGATGAGACAATCCCTTTTCGGACCATGACCGCAGCAAAATGGGGTCTTCCTAGATTCGGACCACCGGCTTCTTCCATCAATTCTTCCCAGGTGATTGGAATCCCACTTTGCTGAAGTTTTTCGGCCATCTCCAGGTTTCTTTTGGTCCGTGCCTCCTGCATTCCAATGAGGCGGTCTTGCAATGGACCGTCTGTTGGGTTTAGAAAATATGCCAGCAGGTGTAGGGTACCACTGTCAAAGATGCAGGAAATCTCTACTCCTGGAATGAACCCGATCCCAGTCTTACTGGCTTCATCTGCGGCCTCTTTTATTCCATCAAGACGGTCATGGTCAGTGAGTGCAACGTAGCTGCAGCCGGCTTGATGGGCCAGGTGGATAATGTCAGTCGGGCTGTCGGAGCCGTCTGAATATCGTGAGTGAGTATGCAGATCAATCATAAATGGTTCCCGTTTTTAGTTCTATTTTTTACGTTCCAGGGTATTATTTGTATGTAAAGTTATGGCAATCTGATAAAGTTCCATTGAAGCTGGCTAATCACGCTTGGGCGTCCGATCATCTTAGTCTGTTGAGTTGCGTTGGTATGGTGTGTTTGGTTGGTAGCCGGGATTTTATTGTTCTACTAAGACTGGGAAGACGAGCGAATTTATGTCCTTGAGCAAGGACCCTTTATTGGCTTTCGAGGGCGAATCTGGGCATATAGCCCCCAGTAGTTCGGTCCAACCCAAGACCATATTTAAAATTATTCCAGCCGCGAATTCGCACCTAGTACCCTCTGAGCAGCTGCAGCCTTCAGAGCCTGCGGATGCGCCGGAGGAGGCCTGTGGAGTATTTGGGATAAAGCTTAAGGGCGGGTCAGTCTCGCACCTCACCTTTGACGGATTGTATGCACTGCAGCATAGGGGACAGGAATCTGCTGGCATTGCAGTATCTGACGGTGATGGAATTACTGTCGTAAAGAACATGGGACTTGTCAGCAATGTTTTTGATGAAAGAACCTTGCTGGCTTTGCCGGGTGAGATGGCAATTGGTCACACCCGATATTCCACTACCGGCGCTTCCACATGGAGAAACGCCCAGCCAGTATTCAGGGCCATCGGCGAAGCTGGATTTGCGCTTGGTCATAATGGAAATCTAACCAATACCGCGGAGTTGGTGGAGGAGGCAGGACTTCTTCCTGGAATAGCGATTTCAGATACAGACGTTCTGGCGGAGCTTTTGTCTCAGCATTATTCAGCTGAAATAGGACCTAATACCTTAAAAGATGCTTTGATGATCGTGCTTCCAAAATTAAAGGGAGCATTTTCTTTAGTGTTGATGGATGTCACTAATCTGGTGGCGGTCAGAGACCCCAATGGTTTTCGGCCATTATGTCTGGGGAAGCTGGATTCAGGGTGGGTGTTTGCCTCTGAAAGCCCAGCTCTCGACGTCATAGGTGCTAAGTTTGTTCGTGAACTGGAGCCGGGAGAGATGGTGGTGATCTCTGGTAACAGTGATCCAGAAAGCTACTTCCCATTTCCTGCTGATCGCATCGATCCTAAATTATGTATTTTTGAGTTTGTCTATTTTGCCAGGCCAGACTCTCGATTATTGGGTCGGGAGGTGCATGGAACCAGGCGCCGAATGGGCCAGTATCTGGCAATGACCGCGCCAGTTGAAGCCGATATGGTTATGGGTGTACCTGACTCCGGAGTGCCTGCCGCAGAAGGATATGCACTTCAAGCCCAGATTCCCTATGGGCAGGGTTTAGTGAAGAATCGCTACATTGGTAGGACTTTCATCACTCCAGACCAAACACAGCGTGCAAATGGAGTTAGGCGTAAATTGAATACGCTTACCGAGAATATTGTTGGCAAGCGGTTAGTGGTTGTTGACGATTCGATAGTTAGGGGAACAACTACAAAAGCAATGGTTAAGCTTTTGCGGGAAGGCGGAGCTAAAGAGATCCACCTCAGGGTTTCCTCGCCTCCATATAGATGGTCATGCTTCTATGGCATCGACACTCCTTCAAGGCCAGATCTGCTTGCCTCCTACAGAAGTATTGAAGAGATTAGAGAATATTTAGGCGTGGATTCTATCGCTTATTTGGACCTGGAAGACTTGAGACGGGCGATCGATGCAGACTACGGATTTTGCGATGCCTGTTTGACCGGAAATTATCCGGTTCCGGTTCGAGTCGAGATAGCGTCGTCTCAAAAACTGGGGAATACGGTTAGTTGAATAATCTAGATGGTCATAAATCTCTGACTTATGCAGCTTCGGGTGTGGACATAGAGGCCGGAGAAGCCGCTGTATCGAAGATACGTGAAAAAGTGCAGGCGACATTTTCTCGAGAAGTGATATCTGACATCGGTGGATTTGCGGGAATGTTTGCTCCCAATTTATCAGGTATCGCAGATCCAGTCCTGGTTTCATCTACAGATGGTGTCGGTACCAAGGCGATGGTGGCAAAATGGGCTGGGAAATATGACAGCATAGGTATAGATCTGGTAGCGATGTGTGTCGACGACCTTGTATGCACTGGAGCCAGGCCTCTATTTATGCTGGATTACATTTCGATAGGCAAACTGGATCCATCCCATATCGAACAACTTGTAAGTGGCATTGCTGCTGGTTGTCAAGTGGCGGGCACCTCTCTGATAGGTGGTGAGATGGCCGAGCATCCCGGGGTTATGAAGGAAGGCGACTTTGACCTGGCCGGCTTTGCAGTTGGCCTTGCTGACCGCGGGCGGATCTGGGGATCGCATAGGGTGAAGCTGGGTGATCGACTGATTGGATTGGCATCCCCAAATCTAAGATCAAATGGTTTTTCTCTTGCAAGGGCCGCCTTATTTGGCGACATGGCTGAGAATGGGATCAAGGAGTTGGGGACTTCGCCCAACTGGAATGATTCCGGGAAGTCCCTATTTGAGATTCTGCTTGAGCCGTCTGTGATTTACAGTGCTGCCATCAGTTCAATTGCGGACCGGGAATCTATCTCGAGTTGTGCGCATATTACAGGTGGAGGCCTAGTCGGGAACCTGCCGAGATCACTACCTGAAAAAATGGGAGCCGAAATCGATCTCTCATTGGTAGAGATTCCAGGAATATACACTGATATAAAGCAGGCTGGGTCGATCTCGGATGAGGAAATGTATCGAGTCTTCAACATGGGAGTTGGCATGGTGCTTGCTGTAAATGAAAAGTCGGAAAGAAAAGTCAGAGACCACTTGGAGGGACATTCAATCCAGACCTTTGCTTTGGGAGAAGTAGTAGATAATGGAGGTGAAATCAGAATTGCCTGATTTGCAACCTGCGAACCTTCAGGAGATAGCTTCACTGGACTCCAACGCTTTGCGATCACGTCTGTTGGATCACATCGAGAAACGCTCTATCCTCAGAGGTGATTTCACGCTCAAGTCCGGCCTAAAGAGTGCCTGGTTCATAGATGCCAAGAAAACTGTCTGTTCTCCGGATGGGATGCTGCTGGTGGCAAATGCCATCTACCGCCTTCTTCCGATGGAGGCAACAGCTATTGGTGGGCTCACGATGGGAGCTGACCCAGTGGCATTTTCATCTGCGGCAGTAAGCACTTCCCTTGGTCATCCCCTACGTAGCTTCTCGGTGCGCAAAGAGGTGAAGGACCATGGAGGAGGTGGGAGGATTGCAGGTATGCTTGACCCCCAAGACAAAGTGGTGATCACCGAAGATGCCGTGACACGGGGTACTTCGATGCTTGAAGCAGTTAAAGCGGTGCGTGAAATCGGCGCCGAGGTGGTACTCGCAATAGCAATGGTTGATAGAGGCGGAAGTGCAAAGAAGCTGCTTGGGCAGGTGGGCGTTAAATTCCAGCCGCTCTTTACTGCCCATGATCTGGGTTTCGAGTATGAAGGTGGCCTGGAACTATAGAACTGACTAGATCTCAAGCAGGTCCTTTGCTGCTCTGATTATTTCATCTGTGCCCAATAGGACCGTTTTTTCGATAGCTGACGAAAATCCCAGCAGCGGAATATCTGGCGTAGCCAAGCGCTTTACTGGAGCGTCCAGCTCCCAGAATGCGTGTTCTGCAATCAATGCTGCGATCTCCGCACCCGCCCCGAACGAAAGGTTGTCCTCGTGGACTATCAGCACCTTGGAGCACCGGCGTGCTGAGTCCAAGATGGTTGCTTTATCGAGGGGCGCAATGGTTCGCAAATCGACCACTTCGATATCGGCAGCATCGGCAAGTTGCTCGGCCGCGCCTAGCGCATAGTGCCGATGCAGTCCATAAGTGATTATGGTCAAATCCTTGCCCGGCCTGACTATTTCCGCCTTGCCGATCGGCACGGTGAAATTGGCTTCCGGGATCGGCCCAGATATGAGCCGGTAGGCTTTCTTGTGCTCGAGGAACAGAACCGGATCGGGATCCTGATAAGCCGAGTTCAATAGGCCAATCATATCTTTGGGTGTCGAGGGGATAACTACTTTGAGGCCGGGAATATGGGCAAACAGGGATTCGATTGACTGGGAGTGATAGAGAGCTCCATGAACTCCAGCTCCCCACGGAGTACGGATGACCATAGGAACTGACCATCCTCCGTCCGAACGGTAGTAGGCCTTGGCTGCCTCTGACACAATCTGATCGAATGCAGAGTGTATGAAATCGGCAAACTGGATTTCTATAATCGGTCTTTTATCCATGAACGCCAGACCAATTCCGAATCCTACAAGGCTCGACTCTGCCAGTGGGGTATCGATCACGCGCTCGGGATATTTCTGCCAAAGGCCATCAGTGGCTTTGAATACACCACCTTTTCGGCCAACGTCTTCGCCGAGAATTATTGATCTGGGGTCAGTGTCGAGAATGTGCCGCATTCCGGTTCTGATTGCTTCCACCACATTTCCTGTGCGCTCTGTTGCAAAGGAAAGTTTCTCAAATTTCGCCGGAATTTTATTTTCGATCTCTTTGGAGTACACATTTTTTGTGACTGACTCAGGGCTCGGGTCCGGCGCTTCTTGAGCAAGGGAAGCCTGGTGATTGATGGTTTTAGCCAGCTGGTCTTTGAGCTGTGAGATTTCAAAGTCAGTGACTAGACCTTTCTCAGTCATATATGTTGCGAACTTGGCAATAGGATCTGCCGCTTTTGCAGTCTCCACCTCTTCCCGGCTTCTGTAACTTTTATCGTCATCGTCTGATGTATGTGGCCCGAATCTATATGCAATTGCCTCAATAAAAGTGGCACCGCCTCCATTGCGGGCCTTTTCGACAGCTCTTTTGGTGGCCTGATATACCGCAAGCGGGTTGTTGCCGTCAACCTGGATACCTTCAATGTTGTAGGCCGCTGATTTCTTGTAAAGTTCAGTTACAGCGGATTCCATTGCAAGTGGTACTGAAATTGCATATCCGTTATTTTCACATATGAATACAACTGGCAGTTTGTGGATTCCCGCGAAATTTAGCGCTTCGTGAAAGTCACCTTTTGATGTGGCTCCGTCTCCAAAGGTGCAAATTACAACCTCGCTGGAGTGGTCAAGTTTTAGCCCGTATCCGATCCCTGACGCATGAGGCAATTGTGTCGCTATTGGTGAAGATCCCGTCACTACACGTGCCCTCGGAAGTGACCAGTGGTTGGGCATTTGGCGTCCGCCTGAATTCGGGTCTTCAGCTTTGGCAAAAATTCCGAGGAAAGCTTCGTACGGAGTTAACCCGAGACCGATCATGATACCCAGGTCGCGGTAGTAAGGAAGTACCCAATCCTGACCTTTGTTGATAGCCTTGACAATTCCAGCATGGATTGCTTCATGTCCGGTGGAGGAAATGGAAAATGGAGCCTTACCCATTCTGTTCAGGGTCCAAATTTTTTGGTCTACCAGTCTGCTGGTCAGCATGATCTCGTACATCTCTCGTACGTCTTGATCGCTGAGGCCTAGCTCTTTGTGCTGACCGAGATTTGAGGCGTCAAGCACGTGGCTCAAAGAGTCAGTGGCCAGGGCAGTTTCTATTTCGTTTTTCGTCTCGTCGCCTGGATTTACAGCCAAGGCTTTCTCCGTGCGTTTTCGAGACTTCTTAAACCATAGCATTTGTAACCTTTATGGGTTTTATGTAATTCTTGCATCAAATTAGGTTTCATGACTGGAATTTATGAACTTTCTGCAGCTTTTGTTCTTATTTATTCAAGTAGGCAAATCTAGCAACTTTTGGCATAATCGGATTGATTTTACAGGTATAACTTTTTTAGATAGGCAGTATCTGTTTAACCTGGTACAAAATTTCGGCTAGCATCAGGGAGTATGGCTACTCCTAACGTTTCTTACTCTGTTACAATTCGGGCCGAAATATCTAATCGTCCTGGATCGCTTGGACGTCTTACCACTGCAATCGGAGAGGCTGGCGGTAATATTTTGGGCCTGGATCTGGTTGAGGTATTCCCGGATCTTATAATCCGTGACATTACTGTACTGGCTGCAGATGAAACGCACGCTGCCAATATAAGGGCAGCATGCGAAGCTGTTGAAGGTGTGCATATTCGAAGCGTCCTCGATCGGACATTTAGATTGCATCTGGGCGGAAAAATTGAAGTCAGGGGCAAAACTCCCATCAATAATCGTGATGACCTTTCTATGGCATATACGCCTGGCGTGGCCAGAGTATGCATGGAAATTGTGGATAAGCCAGTTCAGGTTCATCGATACACCATAAAGTCAAATACCGTGGCCATTGTGTCCGATGGAACAGCAGTATTGGGGCTTGGCAACATTGGACCCCACGCTGCCATGCCAGTGATGGAGGGTAAAGCCCAGCTTTTTAAAGAGTTCGCTGGCATTGATGGCTTTCCTATCTGTCTGAAGGTTAATTCAACTGAAGAGTTGATAGAAACAATTGCCCGTCTTGAACCGACCTTCGGTGGAATCAACTTAGAGGATATTGCTGCTCCGCGTTGTTTCGAGGTGGAAGAGGCGCTTCGGTCGAGGCTTGACATACCAGTGTTTCATGATGACCAGCACGGCACGGCAGTAGTGGTGTTGGCGGCCCTTAGAAATGCTCTCAGAGTGGTAGACAAGAGTATGGACAACCTCAAAGTGGTGATAATGGGTGCCGGGGCAGCCGGGGTTGCCATTGCCAAAATCTTGATCAACTCTGGGGTTCCTGAAGTCATAGTAACCGATCGCCAGGGAGCTATTCATAAGGGGAGAAAAGGGCTTGAAGGTGCCAAGGCCTGGCTCGCCGAAAATACTAATCCCAATAATCTATCGGGTTCTGTTTCGGAGGCGATGGTAGGAGCCGATCTTTTCGTTGGTGTGTCTGGACCGGGACTCGTCTCAAGAGGAGATGTGATGGCAATGGCACCTAAACCGATCGTATTTGCTCTAGCCAATCCCACTCCGGAAATAATGCCAGAGGAGATGGATGGTGTTGCAGCGGTGATTGCTACCGGCCGTAGTGACTACCCGAATCAAATAAACAACGTACTATGTTTCCCAGGTATCTTCAGGGGTGCTTTAGACGCAGGGGCGATGACAATCACTGAATCGATGAAGTTGGCGGCCGCTGATGCAATTGCTTCCGCCGTATCTGAAGACGAGATATTGCCAACCTATATTGTTCCCTCCGTATTCAATAAATCAGTAGTTGCATTAGTGGCCGCCGCAGTGGCTGAAGCTGCTAAGGCAGAGGGTGTAGTGAGGCATTCGCTCAATAGTTAGGGCTACCCATCGGCTGGTTATGGCTTGTGACCTAAGTCACGCGAATCTATTGCGGCATTAAAGTTATCTTTAGCTGCTAGATTATTTACTACGAATCGCTGCACAGTGCAGCTATCTGTGATCGTCTTTCATTCCGTTTGTATTCTACGGTCTAAAGAGTCATCTATAAGACGAACTCAGATCGCAGAAGTCGCTCAAATGAGCGCAAATGGAAAAAGGAAATAATGACAGCAGTTAGTTTCGCGTCCCTAGGCGTAGATAGCAAGATCATTGAAGGTTTGGCCAGCCAGGGAATAACGTCACCACTACCAATTCAAGCAGCAACTCTAAAAGACGCAATTTTGGGTCGAGATATATGCGGCAAGGCTGATACTGGTTCTGGCAAGACATTGGCATTTGGAATTGCGCTGCTTCAGCAGCAGGAACAGGGACAGTCAAAGCACCCAAGGTCGCTTGTGCTGGTTCCGACTCGCGAATTGGCGGTCCAGGTACGAGACGTTCTTGCTTCGATAGCAGGTCCCCGAGAAGTCCGGGTTGCAGTTGTCTACGGTGGAGTGAGCATCGAGCAGCAGATAAAGACTATAAGACGTGGCGCCGACGTTGTTGTGGCTACACCTGGGCGGCTAATAGACTTGCTGAAGCGTCGTGCGATCTCTTTATCCAGGATTACCTCAGTAGTTTTAGACGAGGCTGACCGGATGGCGGACATGGGATTTACTCCCCAGGTTGAAGAGATTCTAGAGCAGACTTATCCCGAGCGTCAGACGATGCTGTTCTCTGCCACTCTGGACGGCGATGTCGACAAGCTGATTAAGCGTCACATGAATGATCCGGTCCGTCACGAGGTTGCATCAGAACCGGAAACGACCCCCAAGATGACCCAGTATTTCCTAGCTGTTGAGGAGCGGGACAGGATCGAGGCCGTGGCAGAAATGGCCCAGGGATCTGACCGCACTCTAATCTTTGTAAAGACTAAGCGTGGGGCAGACGAAATCTCTGACCTTTTGAACGACTACGGCATTAGATCGTCGTCAATGCATGGAGATCTTCGCCAGTCGGCACGTAACAGGGTATTAGAGCGATTTGTCAAAGGATCTTTGAGAGTTCTTGTTGCCACCGACGTTGCTGCCAGAGGTCTGGATGTCAGTGGTCTTGATTTGGTGATTCACTACGATTTACCAGAAGATCACAAGGCATATATCCACCGTTCAGGTCGTACCGCCAGAGGTGGATCAGTTGGAGTTGTAGTGACTCTGACCACACCGAGATCAGCCAGGGCATTGAAGCAGCTTCAGAGGTCACTCGGCAGTGATACTCCGATCTACAAAGTTGACCCAAGCGATTCGCGACTCTCGCTATTAGTTAAGGCTTGTCAGGCCAGCGAGATTGTAGAATTTGACGACATCCTGGAGATCCGTCAAGGACCTAAACCTCAAGGTAGAAGTGGTGGTGGATACCAGAAGAGATCAGGAGGGTTTAGCCGTCATGGTGCTCGGTCTGGATCATCAGGTTCCGGGGCAAGCCGTTTTGGAAATGCTGCCAGGAGTTCTTTCGAAAGTAGCGAACCACGAGGTGAGCGTCAGGGATATGGGCAGCCTCGGAGTTCTGAATCACGGTCCTCAGGTCGCCCTGCAGTAGCTGGCACTCGAAGACGTAGCTACAGCCGATAAATAATCGTGTATGGAACCAGCTTGGGGTTAGTAACCCTGAGCTGGTTCCATAAATAAATCGATGTAATCAATGCATGCGGGTCTCTTGGTCCGCATTGTTGTTTTAATTTGGTTTTTCCCTCAGTAATGTAAACGTGGTCTAGCAATAGATATGTTATGCATAAGTTAATATCCGATCCGGACCCTTCAGAGCAGTGCCCGCATGGGTCGTGTTCGAGCTATTGCTGAGCTGTCAGCTAAATGTGAGACTGGCTTGGGTCCTCAGAATTCAAATTA
>JAJZLS010000057.1 GCA_021803345.1 Actinomycetes bacterium | reverse complement strand
TACCCATAAATCCTAAGTTCACATCTCAAACCTGTCCCCAGTGCGAAGAAGTAGCTAAAGACAACCGTAAGAGCCAAGCGGTATTTAGCTGCATCGTCTGTGGACATACCGCTAATGCAGATATCAACACAGCAAAGAACATTCTTGTCGCAGGACTGGGTCCCCTTTGGGGGGTCACAGGACGCAGATGGACACTGCAGCAAAAGCCCATTAGGGCTGAGCACAGCGGCCCAGTGAAGCGTCAACCACCTGAAGGGCTAGTGGCATGAGCATAACTGGTTCTCAGGAATCCTCCGGATTTATCCGTGGGGAGGAAATCAATAAATAATGATTACCCCAAGGGATGCCTTGGGCGGCTCACCCTGCAAAGATCCGAACAGCCACTATTGTGAATGCGTTTGTCTAATTCGGCGAGCGGGTGACGGGAATCGAACCCGCATAGCCAGCTTGGAAGGCTGGAACTCTAACCATTGAGCTACACCCGCACTACTACTAACAGCCACTAACACTTATTGCGTCGGGGAGGGGGGACTTGAACCCCCGACCCCCTGCTCCCAAAGCAGGTGCGCTACCACGCTGCGCCACTCCCCGCGAACTAATAAAAGTGCCGACAAGGAATTCTAGCGCTGTCTGGCTAAATACTGTCGCTAATTTCAGTCGGGTTGGTTCTCCCTCGCTTAAAAATAAACCCGGCAATCGCTATAACTGCTATCGCGGCAATTATATATCCAGCGTATTGAACGTCTTTGACAAAGACTTGATAATTGGAACCAACCGCATAGCCGACAGCCGCCAGTGCAGCAATAAACGGTATTGAGCCTAAAAGGGTATATGCGCCAAATCGAAGAGGCGGCATTTCCGCTACGCCAGCTGGAAGTGAGATGAAAGTTCTTACAACAGGTAGTAGTCGCCCAATAAAAACTGCCGCTTGACCTTTACGGTCAAACCACCTCTCTGCCCGATCCAAATCATGGGTTCGAAGAAATACAAACTTACCGTATCGCAGCACTAGGGCCCTGCCACCGGTTCGCCCCACTGCCCAGGCTATGTAGGCCCCGATAATATTGCCAACCACACCCATCAAGATAACCATGGCGAGATTTAGCTTGCCAGTTCCAGCCAACACGCCCGCGAAAGTCATAATTAATTCGGAAGGAACCGGTATACAGGCGGACTCAGCGATCATTAGCAGGAATATTGCCAAATAACCATATGAATTAATAAAATTCTGCACCCGATCAGGTTAGTGCATTACTAATGCCCTGTGCTCTCTGTTGCCGATTTACTCAGTTGAATCTCAGTAAATAAGCCAACTATTGAAAAGGAGACGCTATAGGGGAAGCATGATGAACTATCAATCGCCAGCCCATGGTTCGTTCATCAAACTTAATCACATTTAGACTTGACACGCTGGATCCCAGCGCCTGACCTAAAAGATTCTCGGTAGTAAAAACCATTGCCAATCCGTTCTCAATCCGAACTTCGGTGTCACTTAGAAGAAACTGAAGGCCAGGTTGTGCCTGGAAAAGATTATAAAAAGAACCGGATATCGCACCCCATCCTTTCAGCGTAGGCCAACCGGGATGAGTACAGCGGGCTTCATCGCTATGTTCCCACAGTTCGCTCATTCCATCGAGGCTTCTGGCCTCAAAACAGGAATAAAACTCTGCATTTATCATTAATATTTCGTCAAGAGCTTCGATAAAATTCGAGTCTAATCACCACTTGTATAGATACGCCAAGTACATATGGAAATCGATTTCAGCTAACCTATCGAAGATAAAGTTATACGTTGGTGGGTTCCTAGTGCGATCAGCCGGTCCCCAACATAACCTTCCAAAGAAAAGACGACTCTGCGGCGATCGACCTCTTCCACCTTGGCACTCACCTCAAATAATTCCCCACTCTCGCCATCCCTAAATGATGAACGAACATTCCCACTCAAACATGAGTCAGGTTGCTATCTCGATCTGGTAATAATCTGCTGGCCGCGACCTCAAACCAAGGACTGATTCGTGGAGAGCCGAGTACTGCCACCGCTTCGTCAGGATGTCCCATCGATGACGCGGTATCCTGAGTTTCAATAGTAAAAGTTGACCTGCTAACCTGGCCAGGATGAAGCCCGGCAACAACACTTGGAGAGAATTCCTGATCATCTTTCGAGCCGAATGCCTCAGCGACCTTGGATAAATAGCTGCCAGCTTCAGTTCCCGCCCCCTGAATGGCCCAATCTTTGACAGCCACCCTAAGGGTGGCCGGCATCAACTGCGCCTCGCTCTCTCTCATCAATCTCCCCCCGCCACACCATATTGGCCACTTTCATCCAAGCACTCTGATTCTCATCTAAATATCTTCGGTCAGACGCTAGGTAACTTTATCAACCATTCCACCTAAGGGCCCACCGCGAGATAATGTGCGAGATTAGCTCAATTACACCGTAGGCTTGGGCAAAATGACATAGTTCCATTCCCCATGGAAGTCGTGGCGCTTGATCGGGATTGCCTCAAAGTCAACATCGGAGATCTTGACACCTTTCTCGTACCAGTTCTGGTCATATGATGCCTGAACAGTAAGTCCGGACTTGGTTGTGGTTGCTGAAATGAGTTCTACGATGGTCCGCATGTCGCTTAGAGGCTTCCCCCTCCAGTTGATGGAGATAAAGCTGAATAGCCGATGCTCTATCTTATTCCACTTACTGGTACCTGGTGGATAGTGACAGACGGTAATCTCAAGTCCAGTCTCGGCTGCCAGTAATCCAAGATGATACGTCCAGGCTCGTACCCTATATCCATTCGACCCACCGGCATCGGCAGTGATCATGAGCCTCTTTGCATCTGGGAACCTCTCTTTTCCAAGGGTATACCACCACTTCCGTATCGAACTGACTGCGAACTCAGAAGTATCGTGGGTATCGCCAACATTCACCCATCCCTCATCGTTTGAAAGGTCATAGATACCGTAAGGAATGGCCTTGGCATTTACACCACGTTCAGGATCTGGAAAGTCATGTACGTTTACCCTGGTGGGTTCTCCTTTGGGTTGCCACTCCCGTCCATGATTTGAGAACTCGCCAATCAATTCCTTCTTTTTGGTATCGACGCTTATCACTGGTTCCCCCTGGCTTAGAAACTCGGTTGCCAAGGAGTTGATATGGGAGAACTGTCCATCTCGATCGGGAGCACTAGCGCCTTCTTTTTCCTTGGCGGGTGCCTGTAGTGAGTATCCCATCTCATGCAGCAGCCTCCTGACTAACTCAGCAGATACCTGATACCCCTGGGCTTTGAGTTCACGAGCTAGTTCATAGGTGGACTTGAGTGTCCACCGCAGTGCTGACATAGGGTTCCCTCTGGTATCAGGATGTACCAGTTCATCAAGGGCTAACAGCAGGCCGGGTTGCTTCTGGATCGCCTTATGGTCCCCTCCACCAGGTGCTCGCTGACGCTCTGTCGGCTCCATACCTTCACGGACTTCACGGATTGCTCCCCAGATTGTGTTGGTACTCATCTTCGATGCTTCGGCTACTCGTGCCTGGCCGCCTCTACCCAATACGTCAGCCATTGAACCAACTACCACTCGACGCTGTCGCTCATTGAGATGGGGCAGTACGGTCTCAAAGAACTTGGCAAGGGCTTCAGGCGTCATCTCCATACATATAAGTGTAGCCGCGTATTATCCTATGGCGGCACTTAAGCGCAGACGCTCCTACCCACCTTCAAAAAGGGCTGAAGGTACACCGTATGCGAGTGGAGCATAAAAGACCGGAACCTACTGCCTCGAACTGGGGAGATGCATGCCTAGCTCGATTTTCCCTTTTTATTCAGGAACTTACCCATTCTTATCCGTTTGTCCTCGCTCTCAAAAAGCAGTGCCTGAGCTATTACGTCCAATGAGGTTGTTGCCTTCCTTTGAGACGCTACAGATAATTTGGTCAGTTCCAAGGCCCGCCAAGATTTTGATGCAATCACTGCTACATACTCATCTACTTTAGACAACAGCTCTTGATGGTTATAAACCTGGTCAACTAGGCCATAATCTAAGGCCTCCATTGAATCAAGCACCCGGCCGGCATAAAGCATTTGGCGAGCCATCGAAATCCCCACAAGTTCCGGTAATCTCCAGTTCCCACCAGCCCCCGCTAAAATGCCAAGACTCAGCTCAGGTTGACCAAATTTGCCCCGTTCGGAGGCAAAGCGAAAATCGCAAGCCATAGCAAGTTCACAGCCACCGCCCAGGGCGTAACCATCGACCACCGCAATCGTGGGCCATCTAAATCTCTCAAGCTTGTCAAAAAGGGCCGCATTTATGGCCAGCATTGCACTATCAGCATCTCGTTCCAGCAGCTCTGCGATATCTGCGCCAGAAACGAATGCCCCCTCAACCAAAGAATGGAGTACTAAAATCCGTGGCTGCCCTTTGTTTGCACTATCAATGACCAGATGCAATTCATCTATCATTTCCTGGTCTAGAGCATTGCGTCGTTCTGGTCTATTTAATCCAACCCACAGGGAGTCTTCCCGCTCTTCGATCTGGACTAACCTCACTTACTGCCCTCCCTGCTGACCCGGACACCCTGGGAAATGAAATCAACTATTCTCCCCACTACCTCATCAGTGGCCTCAAGATGAGGCGAGTGATGGGCTCCTACCACGATATGTGATTCGACTGGGCCCAAAACCTGAGATTCAATCGATGCAATTTGAGCACCAGTCCCGTACTCGTCCAGATCTCCCTGAATTACAAGAGTCGGAACCTCGATATGTGGCAGGTACTCCTCAATATTCCATTGTAAGAATCCCTTTGAAAGCCATGCCCTATTCCATCCCCAGAATGTCGAATCTGGATCTTTATGATACCTCGACAACCTCTTTTTGAGATCGGTAGTCAGATAAGCCGTTCGAGCTGCTTCTATCCCTGCCACCGATTGCGCTTCGACCATAACATGCGGAGCAATCAACACCAAGGAGTGTACCGGGAAACCTGCTCCAGCATGGATCAATGCAATCGAGGCCCCGTCGCTATGTCCTATCAGAATTGGGGATGAGATTCCCAGAGAGCTGAGTATTTTCGGGAGAATTTCCTCCGCCTCAAGATGCATATATGTCAATGGTCGATCTTCTCGGATTGGGGTGGAGTTTCCATATCCAGGTCGGTTGTACACCAGCATTTGAGGATTGCCCAATCCTTGAGATATCAAGTTCGGCACTTTACGCCACAGCTCAATCGACCCAAGGCCTTCGTGAAGAAAGACAAGAGTTGGAAAATCCTTAGCTTCCTCTGATGCCTCGGTGAGGAGGAACTCAATCTCAATCCCGTCCAGATCTAAGTAATCAACCTCTGCGACCATACGTCTTTCCCTTGATTAGTTCGCCGATCAAATCTGAGAACACCCGAAGCCGCCTGTTACCACTCGTAAAAACCCTTGCCGGACTTTTTCCCCAACTCTCCTCTGGAAACTTTGTCCTCCAGTAATTTAGGAGGCGAAAATCGGGAACCCAAACTGCTCTCCAAATAGCGGGAAATAGCCAGCCTGACGTCCAAACCAACCAGATCAGTTAGTTTCAACGGCCCGATCGGAAACTTGTATCCAAGCATCATTCCCAGATCTATGTCTTCAGCGCTGGCTACTCCTTCTTCGAGCATCCGGATTGCCTCTAAACCAATGGCAACCCCAAGGCGACTAGTAGCAAATCCTGGAGAGTCACGGACAACTATCGGCTCAAGGCCAATTTGATTTGCAAAAGACACTGACAGATCGATAGTTGAAGTAGCTGTAAAACTTGCCCTGACAAGTTCAAGAAGAGCAGAACGTGGAACGGGATTAAAAAAATGCATGCCGATAAATTTTTCCGGACCTAATAGCCCGCGGCCAAGATTCTCTATAGATATGGAACTGGTATTTGTGGCAATTACCAGGCTGCCAGCAAAGCTGGACTCGATTTCGCCCAAAACTTTGGATTTCACAATCGGATCTTCTACTACTGTCTCAATTACAAGCTCGGGATCGATCAGCCGGGCTGCGTCGGCAAGCTGAATGCAAACCTGTAAACGGCTAAGGTACGACTCAATCCTGCGATCAAAATCAGTACGGTCAATATCGAGCTTTGAATGTTTCAGCTTCGACTCAAGACCTTGGACTACATTTTTCCAGGCAATGTCGGCACGGTCCTTGTCGACTTCAACAAGCACGACATTGACTGACTGCTCAAGTAGCAACTGTGCAATGCCGACACCCATCGTGCCTCCACCGACTAAGACCACATTTTTGACCGGATCGCCCATTACAAATCCTTGCTTGAGAGCTGACTTCTGAGCTGATATCTTTGAACCTTACCTGTGGCAGTCTTTGGGAGCTCTTCTACCAAAACAATTTTTCTTGGCCGCTTGAACGAAGCCATACGGGCCCTGCAGTGCTCCTCTATGGAAGCCTGGTCCACACTATGCCCGGATCTTGGAACAATAAATGCCACAGTGGTCTCAAGGCCATCCTCATTTTTGCTACCGACCACCGCTGCTTCGAGAACGTCTTGATGTTCCACCAGAACTCCTTCTACTTCAGCTGGTGAAACCCAGATTCCGCCCATCTTTATCATGTCATTATTGCGCCCTAAAAATTGGTAGTAACCATCAGCCGATCTCACATAAACATCTCCGGTCTTGAGCCAAGGTCCCCAAAAGGCATTCCGGGTAGCTTCAGACCTTGCCCAATATCCAGTCGCGATCGACTCTCCTTGCACGTGTAAATAACCAGGGACGTCTGCCTCTTTTATCTCGTCACCCATGTCATCTATAAGCTTTAGGCTGTATCCTTCCACTGGTCGGCCAGACGTGCCTGGAAGTACTGCATCAGGCTGATTTGAGAGAAATATATGTAGCGCCTCAGTCGAGCCAATCCCATCAAATATCGGAAATCCATATTCGCTCACAAAACGCTTCAGAATCTCGGCTGGCAGAGCCTCCCCTGCGGTGACTCCTAACCTAAAAGAAGAAAACACGTCTCTTTCAATTCCGGCATCGAGTATTGAGGCTAATAGACCGGGGCTTCCAAAAAACAACGTGGGTCGAAAAGCTTTAGCTGTGACAGCGACCGCTTTTGGAGTGGCCCTGGCTGGGTCAAGAACCGTAGTTGCCCCAAACGCGAAAGGAAACGTCAGCGAATTCCCCAAGCCAAAAGCAAAAAATAGCTTTGCTGCGGAGTAAAAGATATCTTCCTCAGTTACCCTGAGAACCGAGGAGGCATAGGTAAGCGCTGTAGCCTCCAGGTTGTAATGACGATGCATTACCCCCTTCGGGAATCCGGTGGTACCCGAGCTGTAAAGCCAAAAGGCTGGAGAGTCTCTATTGGTACCTGCTATCCTTGCCTCGGTCCCGTCGGTAAACTCATCCCATCTGTAGATGTCGACGCCGGCCTCGACATCGGTGTTTCCCACAATTACCGCAGCTCTAAGGTTGGGGGCGCGGGAGGATATCTCTTCGAGTAGTGGAACATATTCTGCTGACATCACAATTACTTGTGCCAAAGAATCGTCGATTATTTCTCCAAGCTCGCTTCCCTTGAGCATGGTAGAAAGCGGTACCGGAACCACGCCCGACCTTAGAGCCCCAAGAAACCAGGCAGGGAACGCCGGCTCATCATTGAGAACAAGTGCGACTCTTTCCTCTCGCCTAACCCCAAGCTCCCCTAGAGCGTTCTGCGCCCTAAAAATCAATCTCAACAAGCCGTGATAGGTTATCGCCCCTTCTGAGGTAACTATGGCATTGCGATTCCCTCTGCCTTGCTCAAGATTGCGGTCCGCAAGCCATACAGCGGCATTGTATAAATCCCTCAATTTTTATCCCCTAAATTAGGTCCACCATTATCAAGCATGATTTGCGGTTTACGCTCTGACATACTCATAATCTATCGGCTTAGCATGGACACCGGTGGCGGGTGCTGATATCCAGTTTGCCATCTTTCCAGGAGTAAGTACAGGCTTCATTAGCGATTGAATGTACTGCCGATCATCAGCAGTTGGCAACCATTCCGTGGCGCGCAAAGCCTGGTATTTCTCTTCCGATACTACTAAACCATCGGGCGAAATTGGCTTACCGCTAAATACGCCTACATTGCGGTTGAATCCTACATGAGGGAGCCGGAGTTCTGCGCCAACTTCTTGTAACGTGCGGTTCCAGCGCTCAACCCCCTTTGCACAATCTTCGATATAGTCATCCCTTAGAGTCTCATTTAGAGCCAACAGAGCTGGGGCCTCATTCATTACTACTCCAGACTGATCGAAAGCCGGAACGAGCCTGGTGACATCCTTAAGCTGGTGGTCGTCCTCCCGCCTGTCTTCGTGAAACCGCCCTTTGAGCCCAGCGGCAAAGTAGTTAGCCGCGTTTGTGGACGTTTCTGCGCCAAAAAGATCGAGCGACAAACTGTAATGGAGATTGAGATACCTCTGAAGAACCGACACATTTATCCCGCCGAAGCTGCTGACATCGTCCGTATCATGCTCTTTCATCAGCTCGACGGTCCTTTGTATCACACGTCCAATTCCGGTTGCCCCGACAAACATGTGGTGCGCCTCTTCTTTGAGCATAAATTCACAGGTTCTGGAAAGGGGATCAAATGCGCTTTCTTTCAGGGATGCCAACTGAAACTTTCCATCCCGATCTGTAAAGTAGGTGAAGAAATAGAATGACAGCCAGTCGGTCGTGGGCTCATTGAATGCACCGAGTATCCTGGGATTGTCCTCGGCTCCCGAGTGCCTGAGTAAAAGTTCATCAGCTTCGTCTCTTCCGTCACGACCAAAATAACCGTGCAAAAGATAGATCATGGCCCAGAGATGACGGCCTTCTTCAACATTTACCTGGAACAGATTCCGAAGGTCATAGAGACTTGGGGCCGTAAGACAAAGGGCCCTTTGCTGCTCCACTGAAGCCGGTTCGGTGTCACCTTGAACCACTATCAGCCTTCTCAAGTCTGAACGGTATTCACCCGGTACCTCTTGCCATACGTCTTGGCCCTTATGATCGCCAAACCCGATCTTGCGATCCGGCTGAGGATCAGCAAGAAAGATGCCCCAGCGATACTCCGGCATCTTGACATAACCGAAATTAGCCCAACCCTCCTGGGAAACAGACACCGCTGTTCGCAAATAGACATCATTGTTTTGAAACGCCACTGGACCCAGTGTCTTCCACCACTCAACAAACTTAGGCTGCCAACTTTCAAGAGCACGTTGTAGACGACGATCTTCTGCCAGTCCTACATTATTTGGAATCAGGGAATTGTAATCAACCGTAGTCATTGCTAGCTAAATCCTCTCTTTGTCGTAATTTGGTCTAGACCCAGTGCCATATCTGGCCAGTGCGCCTTCTGGGCCCACAGCGTTCTTCCGCTGGAATATCCAGTTCTGCCAGGCTGACAATCGGGCAAAGATTTTCGATTCCATAGTTTCGGGACCAACAAACCTGCAGTTAGCCTCCAGTCCAGTTAGCGCATCGGGTGAAAAACTGGCCCGCTCCTCCACCATTATCCGTACCTCTTCGTCAAAATCAATCTCGTCAAAGATTGCAGTAACCAGGCCAAGCAGATCACACTCCGAAGCTGAAAGTCTCTTGCCAATATGATCCCTAGCATTCTCAAGCAGCTCTTGTCTGCCATAGAACCGGCTTTCCAGCCTAGAAAGACCGTTGATCATCTGATAAAAACCATCGTTCATGTCGGAAAGAACAATCTCCGGTTGCAGCTGATCTGCGTGGTCGGAGCGGACTCCGTCGAGCATGTAGGAACGGTCTGCCATAAGTACCAGCTCTGCCAGCGTTCCTCCGAAACAACTTCCGCAGTCCACCAATGATACTATGGTGCGCGAGGAAAGCTCAATACGGTTCAGAGTGCGCCTGAAGTATAAGATGATCTCCCTGATCAACCAGTCATCTTTGTTCTCAAGCAAAAATTCATCATTTGCAATAAGCTGATCTAAAGATCCTTTAGTCTCGAACACCCAGGTGCCAAGAGTCGGCTGATTGAAACGAAGTCTGAGGACCGCATCGTCGAGTTCTCTGCAGAGGGCCAGAAACCAGAAGTCACTGCCTTGTCTTTTTACTTCCGCCAGGGTAGGCCGCGAAGCGATATCAGGTATCTTGATCGTAAAGTAAGCGGCCCGAAGCTCCTCATCAAAGCGAACCTCAAGATAACGATATGAAATTTTTGACTCGGATTCGGTGCGCTGCAGTGGCGTTAGGGAAATCCCAACCTCGTTGTCAGGCCGATCTGAACCTTTGGCACGAAAAATGGCTCGTTCTCTTACGTATTGCGTAAAGTTACTCTTCGGTTCGACGTGGTCCACCAGCCCCCATTTCACAGCCTGTGAACCCTTTATCCCCTCCGCTTTGGTCGAAAACAGATCTGCCAGGTCCCGTCTCACATGCCGCTTGTCAACCACTCTGGTCAAGCCACCGGTGCCGGGCAAAACCGCAAGCAAAGGAACCTCGGGAAGTGAAACTGTAGAGGCTCTGTCGTCTACCAAAACAATCTCATCGCAAGCCAGCGCCAGCTCATATCCACCTCCGGCAGCGGTTCCGTTCACCGCAGCGATCCATGTCTGGCCGGAATGAGTCGTCGCGTCCTCAATGCTGTTTCTGGTCTCGTTGGTAAATTTACAGAAGTTAACTTTGTGGTGGTGGGTCGATCCAGCCAACATCTGAATATTTGCTCCTGCACAAAATACCTTGTCTGAGCCACTCGTGAGCACTACAGCCTTGATCTCGGGGTGCTCGAAGCGCAAACGCTGGACCACGTCGTAAAGCTCAATATCAACCCCGAGGTCATATGAATTAAGCTTTAGCTCGTATTCACTTTCACGAAAGCCACCCTGCGGATTTACATTCATTTTCAAAACAGCTACAGGCGAGTCAAGTTCCAACTGCCAATGCTGGTAACGACTGGGGTCTGTATCAAAACTTACTTGTTTGGTAGTCACTTAGGCACCTCAATAAAATCGTATGCTAATTTATACTACATGTTTTATGACATCTGTAAACGTATCGTAGAGTTTTTTTTCGGATAAGCTGGATTTACCGGAAAAATTAAAATGGAGAGACTCCGTAGTGGCACTACCATCCAGTAGGTCGTGGATTGATCCGCGCCAACGAGCAGACGTACAAAGAGACCACGCGCTGGGAGCTCCAAGCGCCAGAAGCATGCTTCTCACGATCCTAGGTGAGTTCGCCCTTGAACAAAAAAATCCCACTTGGACTGCAGCCTTTGTTAAAGCGCTTGGAGCGCTTGATATTGATGAAAAAACAGCCCGACAGACGTTGGGGAGATCGTCAAATCGTGGCCTACTCAAGTCTGAAAAAGTAGGACGCCGCACCAGATGGTATCTAACTGATCGAGCTCAGGTCCTTCTAAACGAAGGGAGCCAGAGGATTTATTCCTTTCATACGGAAAACCACCAGTGGGACGGCAACTGGATAGTAATATTTGTGGCAATTCCCGAATCCCGCCGTGACGCCCGATACAATCTGAGGGTAAAACTTGGATGGGCCGGCTTCGCGCCTCTGAGTGCAGGAACCTGGATTTGCCCCTGGACGGAACGCGAACACGAAGCGCGAATCGTCCTTTCCGAACTGGGTCTCAACACCGTTTCACACACTTTTATAGGAAAGCTGTCAAAATCTGAATCTGCCTCCGAGCTCGCCCAGGAAGCATGGGACCTTCCTTCAGTTGAAGCAGTGTATGAAGAATTTCAAACTGCTCATAGGAACAGCGACCCAAAGACACCTGAGGAAAAGTTTGTTGCGCTGACCAGAATGGTAAACCAGTGGCGAAGGCTTCCTCTGATGGATCCTGACCTGCCACAGGCTTTACTTCCAAAAAATTGGAGTGGAGACCGAGCTGCCAAGCTGTTCCATCAGCTTCGCGATCTGTGGAAACTGGAAGCAGCCCAATGGTGGAATCAGATAAACGAATTGTAACGTTAGCTAAAGCTAATAGTCAGCATGCCTAAATAGCACTTGAGCTAGATTGGCACTGTGGACCCCAAGTTTTTTGGCCTGTCAATGAATACCTAATTGCCAGAGTCACTCAGGCCGGTCCAAAACCTTATAGCATAGTAATCGATGACTTTGCAAATACCTAGCTCACTGACACCTTCAAAAGTATCATCGTTCAAGGAGTGTGCTTACGCGTTTCGGCTAGCAGTCATCGACAGAATTCCCCAACCCATCAATTCCCTTACATTCAAAGGGACATTGGCCCACAGGTGCCTCGATCGGCTCTATTTCGACTACGAACCCAAACTTCGAACAATCGAAACCGCACGGTCGATATTTGACGGTATCTGGGAGCAGGCCCTTTCAAATGGAGAGCTCGAGTACCTTGAAGAGTGTGAAAAGGGATGCTCGGATCTTGATTTCTTATATAAGGACACGATGTTCCTAATTGAGCAGGACTTTGTAGCTGAAAACCCCCAGTCCGTCACTGCAATTGGAACTGAACTGCAACTCGAAACCAGAGTTGGAGACATGATGCTGAGAGGAATAATCGACAGACTCGATTTGAACTCGGATGGAAGCATCACTGTTACTGACTACAAAACTGGCAGAGTTCCCGGCGTACTTCAAGAACACGACCGGCTAGGGGGAGTGCATTTCTATGCCCTCCTTTGCGAGCGGGTGCTAGGTATAATACCTGATTCGGTACAGCTGATTTATCTGAGGGATGCCACCACTATCATTTCCAAACCCAATCAACAGACCCTCAAAGCATTGCTTAATAAAACAGGAGCTATTTGGAAAGCGGTATGCACCGCTTGCGAAAGAGACGACTTCAGGCCAAAACCGTCGCGGTTGTGCAATTATTGCAACTTCAAAAATATCTGTCCTGCGCATAGTCCTGCTGAAACAACCGGTGGTAGTTGAGTTTATTGATCGGCATTGGTGCCACTTTTCATTCAATAGGTTACTAGTGATTAATTCGTTTCAGTATTTAAAGCTTTGACTTTGCTTATGCCGATACAACGAGATTCACAGGAGACACAAACCCCGGATTTTTTAGGTGAGTCAACCATCTCAGGAATAAGACAACACTAAAAATGAACCGGTAAACAGTTGTCTAAATACCTGCTATTCTTTGCCTCGATAATATGCCAATCTAAAAAGGCACATAGGTGAGCGAAACCAACCGAAGAACACCGGAAAATTCAATAAATAGATATCTGGGCATAAGCAAAGAGATATTGCGGACAACTGAGAACTTCGACCAGGCCGTAGATCGATTCTTTGAGCCGCTGCGGCAAAATCAAGTGCTGAACCGTCTGTTTTACGCGGCTTCCGGGTTGGCTGATCATTCAGTGATTTGGTTCTTATTGGCTGCGCTAAAAGCTGCCAGATCCAAGGAACAGGCCAGGATTGCAAAACGAGCCGCCATTGCCCTTGCCATCGAATCGGTAGTTGTAAACCTGGGCGTAAAAAGCTTATTCAGAAGGCAGCGACCAGAGTTCCCTGGGAATCGTCCCCTGCCTCTGCGTCAGCCTCTTACCTCATCTTTCCCAAGTGGACATTCAAGTGCAGCAGTGTGCGCTTATCTTTTTCTGTCAGAAGATGACGCGCTCGCGCCTCTCTATCTTTTGCTGGCAGCGATCATTGCACCAAGTCGAATCCATGTGAAGATTCACCATGCATCAGACGTAATCGGAGGACTTTTAGTTGGGTGGCTTCTCGCTAGAATAATCAAAGCAATATATCCCAAATAGTCTGGTAAATATGAGCAATCAATCAGAAATTCATGCATGCGGTGGAGTGATCGTCCGCTACGGAGGCCATGACAAAGATCAACCCTTTTATGCCCTGGTTCATAGACCGCGCTACGGCGACTGGAGCTTTCCAAAAGGAAAACTCGAGCCTGGGGAGCAGCACCTTGATTGCGCTCTTAGGGAAGTCTATGAAGAAACTGGCTACAAGTGCAAAGCTGGGCAGGAGCTGGCTTCCACCCATTATGCAGATCACCTCGGACGCCATAAAACAGTTCGATATTGGCTCATGGAGATCACTGAAGGCAACTTTTCCCCCAATGAGGAAGTGGATACAATTGCATGGCTTCCGTTTCATTTAGCTGAAGGAACGCTAACCTACCCCCACGACAAGGAAGTATTGAACTCCGCCCAAGAAGCGTTTACGGCAGGTAAAAAATAATTCTCATTTATCAAGGAATGTTATCGCCCTGATACGAGTTATACCTATACATGAGCGAACTTAGTTTTAATGTCAACTGGGACTATAGATGCCCATTTGCGCGTATCGTGAATGAGCACATAGTTTTTGGTCTCCAAAATGGGGCACCTTGGAAAGTAGATTTTCTCCCCTTTTCTCTTACAGAGGTCCACACCGAAGAAGGCGATATTCCCTCTTGGGATGACCCGTCTAAAGCGGACGAACTCCTGGCAGTTCAAGTGGGCATAGTCGCGAAAAACAACTTTCCTGACAAGTTCTACGATCTTCATGTACATCTGTTTTCGCTTCGGCATGAACAGGGACTTAACCTACGAAACAGAAGCGTGCTTGAAGCCGGCATTTCAGATGTCGGGCTCGACCCAAAGCAAATTTTTGATGAAATAGACTCTGGATGGCCTTTGAAAGAATTTCGTAAGCAACACGAAGAGTCAGTCACGAAGTATGCGACTTTTGGGGTACCCACTATTTTCGTCGATGGTAAAGCTGCTTTTGTCAGATTAATGGCTCGCACCAATGGAAATCCCAAGGATTCAATTGACCATATCGAAAGAATCGTGGGTCAAATAAAGAACCACTCTGAAATTAACGAACTTAAACACACTACAATTCCTTACTAGGAAAAATTAGAGCCTCAGTGGATAGGTGACTGGTCTGGTGAACAGCGATTTCTCCAGTCAATAAGCTTTGCAGTAAGCAACAAGGCAACTGGCAGAGCAAACTGTGCTAACGGTGAACGATCTTTCGGTCAGTGTTTCTTCTCAACTGACCGTAGTT
>JAJZLS010000086.1 GCA_021803345.1 Actinomycetes bacterium | reverse complement strand
TTGAAAGCCATAACGCAGAAGGCCCCTCCTATTGGAAGGGCCTCTACCTGCATTTCTCTAGTGGCGGGGATAGGATTTGAACCTATGACCTTCGGGTTATGAGCCCGACGAGCTACCAGACTGCTCCACCCCGCGACGACAGCTAACTACCTTAGTTGATTGAACCCGATTAACAGATCATTCAGAAGAATAAATTATGCACTTCCTGCACCCGGCGGCACCGTGGTCGTAGTCGTTGATGTCGTGGTAGTTGTCTTAGTGCTTGCAGTAGGAGCGCTGCCACTTGCAATCGTCTGGGCCTTCACAATCAAAGCGTCCATTTGTGCAATATCCGTTTGATATTTACCCAAATTACCAGCTTTTAGAGCTGATTGGGCCTGGTTATAGTAAGTCTGTGCTTGAGTTAGCAGTGAAGCCACCGTGGCAGTTTTCTGGATAACCGTCGAACTCCCTCCTTGGGGCGATGTTTGGTTGACTCCTTCTGTTCCTGGCACCGTAACCCCAAAGATATCGTTTAACGCTCCCGCCAACGTAGGCTCCATGGCAGCCTGGCTTCCATATACCACAATCACTTGTTTTAACTCAGGCAACGGGTTTTGAGATGATTGTATAAATAATGGCCTGATGTAAAGCAGTGCTTTGTGAACTGGCACCATCAACATCTGGCCAAACACCACCTGAGAACCATGTTGATCAAGAAGTGATATTGCCTGCGAAATCGCTGGCGAAGCACTTATCGTGGAATTTACCAGAGCGGGACCATCAACTTGCTGGGCCCGAGGAGCCACGTAGGCCGTCAACTGCCCATAAGTGCTGGGATCCGAACTGGCAGAAAGGAACCCGCTGAGTGTCTGAAGTTTATTACTCTTTGAGACTGGGACGAATGGTTCAGTCAGATCAAAACTGAGATTCTTTTGACCGGGCAGACGAAGCAACTGGTACGAGGGTTTCATCCTCTTGATTTGACTGGTCTGTATCGGTACACCCTGAATCGTGGTTGTCTGAGTTGTAGTCAAAGCCTGACTTGGCGATGATCCTGGACTTTGGGCAAGCGTCCAAGCATCCCCGGCATTATAAAATCCAGTGGAATTTGTTATGTGATAGCGACCATACATCGTCGCCTGCACCGTAAACATATCTGTTGGATACTTATAGTGCGCAACCAAACTGGCTGGAGCCTTAGAACCAGGTATGAATATATTTGGAAATGCTTTCATATACGCCTGGATAATTGGGTCAGAAGGATCTACAACATAAAACTTCATTGCTCCGGTGTAGGCGTTTATGACAACTTTGACAGAATTTCGAACATAGTTGAAATTTGTATTCAGCCCAGATGATGGATTTATATGGGAAACGTTAGCAGTCTGTGAATAGGGGAAATGTGACGTGGTGGTATATCCGTTTATTATCCAATAGATCTTCCCATTGAGTATCACTGGATACGGATGAGCTCCATATTGTAAAAATGGAACTGCTTTTTCAACTCGCTGGGTGATACTACGTACGAACATCAGCCGTGAATTACTAGTTATCAGACCAGAAATCAGTGGATTGATATCGCCAAATCGAAGCGCGAATGCAGCCCGTACTAAAAACGACGAAAGACGTACTCCCCCAGTTCCTGTGTAATGAGTCTCAACCGTGGTGCCCGAATTGGTCTGGTAATCGATTTCAGGCTGACGGGTATTGGCAATCACATATCCAGGGTTATTCCGTCCATAATAAACCTGAGGCTGGGTTATCTTAGGAGCACCATTGCTCGATACAGGTGGCACATCCTGAATAATGAAATCAGGGTAGCCTTGCGCTGTCGACTTATTCGCCGGAGCCATCACCGCACCATAACCATGGGTATATTGCAAATGAAGGTTAACCCAAGATTGCGCTGGGAGATCCGAGGCATTTAGTTGACGGACACCGATAATAACCGGAGTTTCTGTCCCATTGATATTGTACCTGTCAACAGCTAGTCCGTTGAATTGATAGTAAGAACGTATATCCTGCAATTTGTCGAAAGTTTGAACTGGTGTGGTAGCATCCCACAACCTTGTGGCAGCAAGCGTTGGTGCATCTTTTAAGAGAGAATTTCCTGTGATGGTACTGCTGTAGTCGATTGGCTGTTGGGAAACTTTATTTATCCCATAAGCAAACCTGGTTGCATTGATATTGCGTTGAATATATGGTGACTCCTTCGACTCCTGTGAAGGCTGAACAACAAACTTCTGCAGAATCGCTGGGTAGATACCACCAAGAATGATAGAAATAAGTCCCCACAATCCAACTGCAACAACCGGCAGAACCCAACCTTGTCTCCTTATGTTTATCAGCAAAATAACTGCTGAAACAATAGATATAAACAACAACAAGGTTATGGCTGGAAGAACTGCGTGAATATCGGTGTATCCGGCACCATTAACATAAGCGTCGGTTGCATTTACAAGTTGAAACCGCTGAAGATAATAACCAGCTGCTTTAACCAAAGCTATGAGGGCCAAAACAAACGAAAGATGAGCCTTTACGGCAGGACTTACTCGCCTCCCCTGACCTTGCAGGCGAATCCCACCATTGAAATAATGAGTTACTGCGACAGTCAAAAATAAAACCACCAGGGCCAGAAAGCCCCAAGAAACCAAATAGGAAAGAAACGGCAGGCGAAAGACGTAAAAGGAAGCGTCCTTATGAAACTGCGGATCAGTCCATCCAAACGGCACTGAATGCGAGAACAAAATCCAGTTCTTCCACTCCGAAGAAGCTGAAGTGCCAACGATCAAAGCGATCACGAACGATACAACAAATCTTGTTAGCCGCGGGAATCGGGTTGTAGTAGACCGAAATCTTACAATGAGCTCATCTTCACCAGAACCTACTACTGAGACAGCCGGCGTTAGCTTCTCAGCTACATACAGATTTATATACACCAACAAAAACATCACTAGGTCAAAGACCAGAGCCAAACCGATTTTGTCCAGCAGGACACCCTTCCATATCTGAACGAAATGGGTGTTACTAAACCAGAGAAAATCAGTATAGAAAATAGCAATGCTCCTAAGCGAAAGCACAAGAATTATCACTAAAGCAACGATTGCAAAAAATAGGAACTGTCTCTTAGACACCGTTCTTCGTTGTGGCGGCAAATCAGCTGGAATCCTCATGCAAACGAGATTAGGCGATAAATGGGACTAAGAGGCATCTACACCCGGAATGAATTGCTGGATGGTAGTGCCCGGTAGGGAACTGCTCACCCGCCGCAGTGGCTCCTGCCAGGGAATTGTCCAAGCAATCGGCGCAAGGAGTATCTCCAGGATCAATTGCCCAAACAAAAGATTCATATCCAGATTCCTTCAAAATTGTGGCACAAAAGACAGTATTTACATACTGCGATATAAGGGCTTCCAGTCTGTTGGATCGCATATCACGATAGATCGATCCTATCACCGACACCGTGGTTTGGTCTTCTGCTGCCGGATCCTCTCCCAATATTTCTTCGATCTTTCTTCGAAGGGGAATAACCAGCTCCTTGGCAAATTCCTCAGAATATAGCACTGCGTGTTGAGAGATCTCTCTCCTGGATGCCTGGGAGACGCCATCAGAAAACAGTTCCACGACTCCTAGCCGGACCTGCTCAAAAAAATCGAGAGAAGCAATTGCTATTGAGTCCATTTGAACCTTTTCGTCGAGCAGCTCCTCTAGGGAAACCTTGTTCCCGGCGCTCCTCCGAACTTTATCCAGAAGATCATTCTGCTCGTCAGCCAGCAATCTTTTGGCTTTTTTGAAGAACATGGTGGCTACGGGAGCAAGAATCTCCTCCCGCACTGATAAAAGTTCCTCTGTGGCAGCATCGACTGGCACCGGGGCATCAGTTTCAACTCGATCCCATTCGTCATCAGATTTTCCACTATCCGTTTGTACTCCAGAAACTCCACTTTGAGGCTTTTCGGAGCTCGACAACTCAGTTACCTCGTCGCCAGCAGCATCCGCTCCTGAACTGTGGTTGGGATCGACCTGCAATTCGTGCGAGGTTGGTGACTCTGAAGGGCTTTCGCTAAGCCGGAGCGAGCGTATCCTGGCCAAAATCTCGTCTGCCCGTTTTGATCTCTCGCCTCTTTTGGAGCCAATCTCAGGCAACTGGTTGTCTGAGATTGGTGGCGGCATCGTCACTTCGGGAGAATCAAAATCCACCGGCGTTTCCACCTTTTCATCAGCCAATTCCTTTCTAGCTAACCGAGATTCCAGTTCTGGCTCAGGACCAGTAACTGGGGAGTTTTGGCTTTCTGCTACGGGATTTGATGTGTCTTCATTTTTAGAATTCTCGACTGAAAGCCGGTCGCCAGAGTCATCGACGCTCTTATTTGGAATTGCCTGATTATCGTCACCTGGTAGATCCACGTGGTCAATTTGACTGAGTTCGCTAGCTGGACCAACATCATTTCGTACCGTATCACTGATTAAACCGACATCGCCAGACGAGACAACAGTGTCGTCACTCTCCAGTTCAATGACATCGAGCTGTTCAACGGCATCAGAAGAATGGGTCACCTCTTGAGATTGCGAACTAATTTCTTCACTACCTTCAAGTAAATCACTAACATCTTGGTGGGTAACTTCTGCAACACCTGGCTCAGTCTTTGTGTCTAGGGTTAAAGCGGCCTGATCTTCTTTAGAAAAGACTCTCAGGATTCCCTCTTCAAGGTGGCTCCCAATCTCGATCTCAGAATTTCCCACGCTAATTCCATGAAGTTCAGCCAAAGGACGGGACGGCTTTATCTTTTCAGTCTCAGGTCCCTGATCGGCACTGGCAGGTCTTTGAACCTGCAGTTCAAAATCTTCAGCTGCAATGCTTCCGCTTTGCGGGTCTTCTATAGATTGATCGTTAGTGCCGCTTTCAACTTCACTCGCCGCAACAATCGAACCTGCTTCGCTTATTAGCTGTACTGCCCTGGAAAGACTTTGATATGCCTCAATCCTTCTGGTCGCCAAGTCAGCAATCTCGCCGTCAAGTACGGAGCGCTTGTGACGCAAATCTGCAAGAATCTCATTTCGTAAATCCCTGGCTTGATCGATCATCGCTCGACCTTCGGATTTTGACTTTTCGATGATTTCAGCTGCTTTTTGGCGAGCAACTTCAATTTCACGCCTAGCGGCAACTTCAAATTCGTTATTTGGAACTTGCGAGTAAATCGTGCTATCTGCAGCTGCGAACTCTTTTTTTGCAGCTGCAATAACCGCATAGGCCTCAGTATCGGCCCGTTTACGAGTTGCTTCAAAATACTGCTCAGCCTGCGTCCTTAATGCCTTTGCAGCCTCAGTTGCGTCGTGGATTATTTGGGTGGCTGTTTCTTCGGCCTTTGTTATTCTTTTAAAATCATCCTGATCTGCAGCTTTTTCTAAATGTTCTATCTCATATAAACGATTCTTTATTCCTGCCAGCTCACCGTTGAGTTCGCGAATCGAAAAAGCCACTTTCGCAAGGTATGCCCTAACCTCTTCAACCTTGTAGCCCTTCCATGCAGTGGCAAATGTCTTATTTTGGACTTCAATCGGGTCCAATTTAATTTCAGTATCGGGTTGAGAAGTCTCAAAACTCATAGAGACAAGACTAGGTAAGAAATCGATCGATTGCTCATGAACTGACAATCTTTCATTAATCGACTTGTTATATTTTATCTTTTCAACAACGGCCACACTGACACCAGCAAATACTTCTTCAAGTTATGAGCCTGCAAAAGTTTTTACATCCTTAACCGCTTGAGCCAGGGTGGAGACTGCTTCGACTTTCAATTGAGGCGTGTCCTTCGAAAGCGCAGCTTTGTATTCCTGAGGGGGAACGAGGAACAGCCGAGCCCCTGCCCTTTCAACTGCAATTGTCTTCTGAGGCACCCCACCCACATCGCCAACACTGCCGTTCGGAGAAATTGTTCCAGTTGCAGCGATGTTTTTCCCCTTTGTAAGACCGCCACCCTCCAACCGGTCAATGATACCCAAGGTAAAAGCCAATCCTGCTGATGGTCCACCGATTCCGGGAGTCGAGATCTTTATATCGAATGGAGTTTTATAACTCACCCCGGTATAGATTTCAATTCCGAGGTAAGGCTTGGAAGGTGCACCTGGCCTGCTTCCCAGCGTCACTTCAGCAGTCTTGTAACTAGCTTGGGTGGAGGTTCGGTTCGCAACCTGACTCGCTGGTATATATGTTATTTCAACCTTTTGCTTGGGTGAGTACTTCGATATAACAGAGACAAATTGTGAGGCTGAAGTAACCACGGAACTATCTACCTTGGTAATCAGATCACCTGGAGCTAAAATGGACTTCACTACCGAATCCTTAGCCATTCCAGCAATGATTGCGCCCTTGATCTCGTGGAGGTTGTAACCCAGATAGCTGAGTGCAGCCACAGAAGCATTCTGTTTGGATTGCTTCATTTGGTCAAGCTGTATCGGAATAAATGATGACGGTGGTGTATTCCCTAGAATTTCTGAACTCGGCACCAGCTGGACATTGGAGTCAAATTTGTCAAATAGCCATTGAATTGCCGAAACCGGCCCCAAGGTAACGTCAGTCATAAATATATGCCCCGCCTTGGGCGTTGGCGACTTCCCTTGAATAGTTATAAGCTTTGATACTTCCTGTGCCTTTCCTGGAGCTATGGCCCATTCCGGCAAATTCACGAACGAAAGAACGATCACGACAATAACTAACAGTGCCAACAAAGATATCTTTTTGGGCCTTAACTTCACGCACACTCCTGCAATCGAAAAAATGCTTCTCTGTATTATTATCTAGTTTCTGACACTATTTGCAGTCAGATATTTCACAACCTCTTACTTGGAGCAGGTCAGCCAATAAATGCAAATCTTAGAAGAACTAGCACAATCCAATCAAAAACGACTGGCAGTAATTATGGCTGCCTATCAAAATAATGTGGATGCAGCTCTGATTGGGTTATCTGATGACGATCCAGGGGTAAGAGCATCTTCCCTTTCAACGCTAAACAAGCTGGGTAAGCTTGATGACGCAATGTTATCTGAGCTGTTAGCTGACCCATCTTCTACGGTGCGGCGGAGAAGCTGCGAAATTTCTGCGCAATACCCCGGGGTCTCCCTTAGCTCGGTGTTGGCGGACACAGATCCATTCGTAGTAGAAATGGCGTTGTGGGCTGAAGGAGAGCGGGAAGAGCCAACAGACATTGAAATAATTTCTGAAATTGCTTCGAATCACCCTGAGTCATTTGTTCGAGAGGCAGCTGTAGCCGCCCTAGGAGCCATTGGAGACGAGTGCAGCCTTGACACGATACTCCACGCCATGAGCGACCGCCCGAACGTTCGTAGACGCGCTGTGGTCGCCATGGCCTCCTATGACAATCAACGTGTGACCGACGCCCTGATAGAGGCGTGCAAGGACAGGGACTGGCAGGTGCGTCAGATCGCCGAAGATCTTCTTGAGATCACAGAAGGCTCCAACGATTGACTTTATTTGTCTAAGTAACCACCATAAATTGCTAATCCCCTGGCAAGGGTATATCTAGGTTCGTCAACCAAATGAACCGGAACCTGTGATGCCTTTGCAATCATCTTCGCCAACCCCGAAATTTGGGAACTTCCGCCGCAAAGGTGGAGACCGTCATATACCAGATCCTGAGCTAGTTCCGCCGGACAGTTAGCTAGATTATTCAGTACCACTTCGATAATCCGCTTGATCGGATCCACAATGATTTCACGCACGTCCTCCTCGCGAATTTCGATCTGAACCGGCACTCCCTTGGCCACATCCCTTCCCCATAATGAACTGACATACTTTGGCTCATCTTCGCCAAGTCGAGCCAATGCAAGTTTGAGTTCTTCTGAGGTATCTTCATCTATGTAGAGACCGCACTTATATCTCATGAATTCGGTAAGCGACTGGTCTAAACTCATGCCCCCACAGGGAGCATGAGAGTCAACTACGACTTCACCAAATGCAACAATCCCACTCAAAGTAGTTCCCGCACCAAGATTTACCACCATTGATCCAGTTGGCAGATTGACATCAGCTCCCAATCCGATTGCGCTGGCTAGAACCGAATTTACCTGAGTGATATCACTGAATCCTGCCCTCCTCAAAGAAGTCAGCAAGGAACGAACTTCAACTACTGAAACAAAAGGAGGCACTCCCACAACAACCTTTGGCCGCGCAATCCGCTTTCGAGACAAAACTCTTACCAGAGCCTCGAGATAACTGTCCAAGGCCTCGATGTTGGCTATTCGTCCTTCTCGAATCGGGCGCTCCACAACTACATAACCCGATACCTTCCCAACAGCATCTTTAGCATCATGGCCTATACCTACAATCCTGCCGGACTTCTTATCGTGGGCAATCAGTGTAGGTTGATCGTAGATTATTCCTTTGGAAGGGTGACAGATTACAGTATTGGCAGTTCCAAGATCTAAAGCAAGCAGACTAGCCAGCGTCGGAACTCCTGGAATTCGTACCAGGACGAGCACTACGTGAGGACGAAAGTGCTTTCATGGACCGTGCAAAGCTGTCCACATCTTCAGTAATAGCACTGGGACGTCGCTCCCTGAGGGAAATGATCGCTCCAACCAAAATCAACAAAACTGCCGGGATTGCCAGATAAAGTAGGTTGGTCATCTCTTACAACTCCTCAATCGATACTATGTCCTGGGGATCAGATCCCCAATCACTTCCAGTTGACCACAACTCTTTTTTCCAAATTGGAACTGAGGTCTTAACGGTGTCTATACAAAATTTAGCAGCTTGAAAAGCAGACTCTCGATGCTCAGCTGAGACTACGATGAAAACCGAGGACTCGGTAACATTCATTTTCCCTATTCGATGCAATATTGCCACTTTGTGCACCTGATGCCAAAGTTTCTTCAAATTATCGATGATTTCCAGAAACTTAGGCTCAACGTACTCCTCGTAAGCCTCGTATTCCAGAATCGATACATCTGGCCTGTTGTCACTAAAATTCCTAACCGTGCCTGAAAAAGAGACTATCGCTCCACACGCTGGATCAATAGCCCAGCGCATCGCTTCCTCAATTGGTAAAGGACCTGATCTCAAGGCCACCCATCGATCACCATCAGGATGACAAAGCATTGATGACTCATCAGCTAGATCGGAACTCATAATTCCATCCTAAAATACATTCCGACAAAACTAGGCATAATGCAAAAAGCCCGACCACAAGACGAATGATATGTTAGGTAGCCTATTCATATGGACCAGAATGACGATTGGGAAGATAGCGAAGAACCGCTATCCGATCGAATTCCGCCAATTGAAGATCGCATTTGGTCGCACCCGTCTGAATACTCGGGGCGAAAGCCAGGCTGGGGTAAAAAATGGGCACTTTCGCTAGCTGCGATTGGATTGGTTTTGCTTGGTCTTGGTACAGCAAAGACCCTTTGGCCGACGCCACAAATCAAAGTCTTGGCAAAACCCGCTTCCACGGTAGCTTTGGGAGTTGACACTGCAAGCCACATTTCCAAAATGGCACAGTCACTGGTATCCATTCAAATCAGCAGCAAGCCAAAAGTTGTAGTGTATGGCCTGGCCATCTCACCTTTCGGCTATATATTGGCTCCAGCACACGTACTTCCAAAACTTAAAAGCTACAAAGTCACAGTGAATGGTAAGCCAGCCATGTCAGCCAGTCTGGTTGCTGAAAACAGCGCTACCGACACAGCGGTCCTAAAAGTAAATTCCACCTTGACCAATTTCATAAGTGGAGCAAGCCAGGAAACAACCAAGTCAGGAGAAATGACTATCGGAATAGGGGTTGGCGTCACTCCCAGCAAACCAAAACTGGTCATTTCTCAAATAAAAGAGACAGGTCTATTCCAGGTTCTTCCAAATGGCCAAACCACGTCAGGTTCGTTTTTGGCTGATGCATCTCAAAAACTCAATCCAGAAGGGTTGCTATTTGTTGATAGCCATGGCGTTCCTCTTGGCCTTGGCCTATCCGACCTTTATGGGCAGTGGATTATTTCACCCCTAACCACAATGCTTGCTTCTGCCCAAAAAATAGAGCTTGCCAATGGCGCCCCGCAGGGCTGGCTTGGAATCGTCGGAGTATCCTCACAAAACGGAGCCAACTCAACCAGCACCTCCTTGCCGCCCGGGGTAAAAGTGTTATCTGTCGCTAAAAATTCGCCTGCCCAGGTTGCTGGAATCAAACCAAATGACGACATAGTGGCAGTAAATAATCTGAAAATTTCCTCGCTCAGCCAACTTCAGAAAATTCTTACGCAGTTACCGGGTGGCAGCCAGGTGTCACTAACAATCATTAGGAACGGAATCACACAACAAATTAGGGTGCAACTTGGCGTCAAGTCCAACGGTTAAACTCCTATTTCACTCTTAGCGAGTACGATGAAACCATGACTAATCCATTTTCGTCTGGATCCAACCCATTTGAATTCCTTCTAGGTGACTTATTGAAGATGCTTGGCTCACAGCATGGAATGTCGTCAGAAATGGCAAGACAGATGGCGATATCAGTTGCAAATGATCCACCCAATCAACCAAATGTGGATCCCATAGACAGAATTAAGTACGAGGAACTCCTAAAAATTATTGACATCCACCTGAGAGATTTCACTGCCCTGCCCTCCTCTGGCTCCAATAGCAGGGTGGAGGTGGTTACCAGAGTGGATTGGGCCCATAGAACAATTGCTGATTGGGAAAAGTATGCAAAGATGTTCCAGCAACAGGTTGAGATCGGCGACGGATCAATATCAGAGAGCCAGGAAGTTCCGGCAAATCTAGACCAGGACGCCAACTTTTCTCAAATGATCCAAAATCTTTCAAAAATGGTTGGCCCCTCTATGATTTCGATGCAGCTGGGATCGATGGTTGGCCATCTGGCGAAAGTAGCCTTTGGGTCATATGAAATACCAGTCCCAAGGATCGCAAACACCGCTCCAATGATAATTGCTTACAACGTAGACCAATTTGCCAAAGAATGGGAGCTTCCGCTCGACCAGGTGAGACTTTGGGCGACACTTCACGAGTTAGTTATGTATTCGATAATTTCCTGCAAATTGGTATCAGAAAGAATCGAATCCCTAATTACCCGCCATATCCAAGCATCAAATACCAGTCTCAAAGACGTTCAAAACCGACTCGGTCAGCTTGATTTAAACAATCCTGAGACAATTCAGGAAGCACTTTCAGACCCAACCGGCATATTTGGTTCCACTCAACCCAGCGAAAACCAAAAAAACATAGTGACCGACATTTCGACAACCCTAGCGGTGGTAGAAGGCGTTGCATCATACGCGATTGAAACAATCGGAGCCAGGTTGCTCGGAAATAGTTCAGCAATAAGTGAAGCATTTCTGCGCAGACGAATCGAACGATCTGATGGAGAACGCCTGTCAGAACAGTTCTTTGGTATCGAAGTCTCGAAAGCATGGATAGAAAAAGGGGAAACTTTTATCAAAGGCGTGATAGAAAGGGCTGGGGAGGAAGGCGTCAGTCCTATCTGGCTTCGCCAAGGTGCTTTCCCAACTCCTTCAGAATTAGAAGCGCCGGGACTCTGGCTTGCAAGGCTGGAATTCGATTCCTAACACAAATCCAAATACTCTTACCCGTGGATTAGAGTGAGTCAAACATCGTAATCATCATCTACGACGCCGAGATCCCATTCAATCACAATTCCCTCACGCTCGGCATCCCTTATGATTCTCTCTCTATTTCTCTTGAACTGAGGATCATGTGGGGGTAAAAGTAAAAGTCTTGCATTTATCCTCTGACGAAAATCTTCGACAACATCCCTCTCGCCATTAATGCCCAGAACGTCCCAATGGGGTGCAACCGGACCTAAATAAACAACCTTCAATTTGGCATTTGGAACAAAATTTGTGTGGGAATCAGTCGGCATTTTATGGACTCCTTGAACCTTGTATTGATACAAGAATATGCTACCAAGCCAGCCACCCAGGCATATATTGCCATAAAGTCCAACCTTAGATGTATAAGGATTCCAGTTCCCCGTTTTACGGCTGTGCTACCACATTCCCCAAGGTGGTATATGCGATGAACAAAAGCGGAAGCATCCATGCCAGCGACACTACCACTACCATCAGCCAGGACTTTTTGAATCGTAATGGAAAACAAAGTAACGCCGGAAACATCCAAAGCAAAAATCTTGGTTTCGGTCCAAGTGCTGGATTTATCAAAGTCATCACCGCAATTGAGAAACAATAGGCCTTAATTGATAACGGAATCGACGATTTAATGCTGACCCATAGGAGAACAATCATGAATAACAACCCTGCCATCGCTAACCAGTACATGCCCCAGGCACTCCCACTAAGTGAAGTAACCCAGTGAAATATATACGTTGGATCAACCTTGGCCCCCCAGGCTTGGCCTTGGAGCTTCCACCAGTAAAACGGATCTCCTGAAAGATACGCCAAATAGAGAACGAATCCAACAAAACCCAAGGGGGCAACCACCACCGGGATAAAGGATTTATAATCCTTTAGACGACGAATTCGGATGATCGATTCAACCAAAAGCGGAACAACGATAATTACCGCGATAGCGCTAGTTAGAGTAAGTATCACTCCTGCCGCTGACGCGGCAAGCCACTTTCCCCGGAGCATGAACAGAAGAGTGAAGGCCGCCAATCCCACGCTTAGCACTTCCGAGTAAGCCATCCCAAATACAACCGCTGAACCCGGAAATGCCAACACCGCTAAAGTTGACATCTTGGAGTCTTTAGTTCCCACCAGTTCAACGCTTAGAATCCAAAGGCCATAGACTGTCACTCCCCCCAGCAGTACCGACATGACATAAGCAGACAGAGTACTGCTCAAACCTAGATACGTACCGCCTTTGATAACTAGTGGCCAAGCTGGTTCAAAACCACCTGCAGAATAAGTCGTGGTTGGAGCAATGGTGTGGGAGGTACCGTACCAAGTCTTAGACACTTGAATGTACCAATGCCCATCCCAGGCCGCAAAAGGGGTCAACCAACTGGACCCACGAGTTATCTTTTCTGCCACCAGGGAGGCTAATACAAGAACAGCACGCAGGCAGGCGTAAAAAACCATCACCATATAAAGATTTTGCCGACGCAGTAGATGTTTTATCCCGTCAGAAGTCGCGGGCTCAGACCCTACTGATATTGGTTCTTGATCGACCAACCTAAAATTTCCCCATCCCACCGGCTTTGCATTTAAAAAGGCATCCGGATAACTTCAGTTCCAAACCAGCACCGGTTCATCCGGTATTGTGTGTTCTAACCCTATCTTTTAAAATCTTGCCGATATGGCAATCTTGCAAATTAGCAAAATTGGAAACTCACCGAGACAATTCAGCGAAAAAATTGAGACTAATCTCAGTATGGTTTAATACTTTCCAGATAAAGTAAAAAGAAAAACTGCTATTAAGTGATACAAATTTGGCCTGATTACGAAATACATATAAGGTCTAAATGGTTAGACAAAAAATCTAACGAATTGATCTTCCGCTGAAGCAAAGCTAAATTCTCTTCAGCGAAGCAAAGACATTCAGGATTCACGCTGGACGCTTATAGACTTAGGAGGGAAGCCATGGATACCAGTTGGATGGCCAAGGGAAAATGCCGAGATCTACCTCCTGAGCTATTTTTCCCAAGCGATGGTGTTGGTGTAGAAGTAGCCAAAAAGATTTGCGTAACCTGCAAGGTAAGGGCAACCTGCCTGGAATATGCGATTGCAAATCATATCGACCATGGGGTTTGGGGCGGTGAATCAGAGCGGGAGCGCCGCAGAATAGCGAGATCCCGCAGGCTCGCGAGGGCCAACAAGAATCCCTTTCAAAGTCCCGAGATAACTATTTCAGAGTAACAACGAACCCAGAGGACGTCAAAGCCGCTTTGTTCGAATGTGTTATAAATATCAGCGAAGGCGCCAATCGCTCAATAATAGCAGACCTTGCAAAATCAGCTGGGGCCGCTTTGCTTGATATCCATAGTGACCCTTACCATAATCGCTCGGTATTTACGCTTTATGGCCCTGACGTATATCATTCCGCAATATTGCTAACCGAAAAAACATTTCAACTCCTGGACATTGCCAAGCATGAGGGAGTACATCCAAGAATCGGCATCGTGGACGTTGTCCCATTCGTCCCTTGGGACGGATACCCGATGGCAGAGGCGATAAAAATTAGCCGCCAGTACGCATTTGAAGTTTCCACCAAATTTGAGGTTCCGATCTTCCTTTATGGAGAACACAGAACCCTTCCTGAAATTAGAAAATCCGCGTTTAGTTCAATTGCTCCAGATTTTGGCCCTATGATTCGCCACCCTAGATATGGGGCGATAGCAGTTGGCGCGAGAGGCATATTGGTAGCATACAATCTTTATCTCAAAGAGAATGATCTCGAGCTCGCCAAATCGGTTGCAGCAAAAGTCAGATCGAGTTACTTCAGAACCCTCGGGTTACAAGTTGGAAACCGGGTGCAAGTTTCAGCGAACTTAATCGATCCATTCAACCATGGCATATTCGAGTTCTTCAGTGACGTTGAAGAACTCGCAGAAGTCGATCACGGAGAACTGGTTGGACTTGCACCTCTAGATGTCATACGCAATACACCTCAGCAATACTGGGAAAAGCTAGACCTTTCACCTAAGAAATCAATCGAGATTCGTAGCTCGTCCAAGCAAATTGACCCGAACGCCTAAGTTTTCGAACAAAGTCCTTTCTTAAAAACTTGAAGACTGGAGATTCCTGCGTCGTTCCCGGTATAGCTTTTTCCGTTCCCTTTCGCTGAGTCCCCCCCAAATGCCGAATCGCTCCTCATTGATAAGAGCATGCTCCAGGCACTGCGCTTTCACGGGACATTCACGGCAGAGGGCCTTGGCAGATGCGGTAGGCACTCCCCTCTGTGGATAGAAAATCTCAGGGTCCCGTCCCCTGCATTGAGCAAACTCCTGCCAATCGCCAAGACCATATTCTGCAAGTCGGACAACTTCCCCCATGGCCGACCCCTCCTAACCCTAAATATCATTCGTGTAATTACGATACTTATATCTTGCTACAAAATAATTATCTGCGCAACAAATTTTTTGATTCCCGCACCTGTGCCACTTTAGCGATTGAAAGCCAAAAGTTCAAAGGATAATTTCTAAATCCTTTTCAAATGGATACAAGCTGACTAAAGCATATTTAGTAAAAAAACTGATATAAAGTAGCCAATAGGGCTGCAGCTGATAAGTTTCGATCGCTTAGCCAAAAAAGAGGGGCCTCCAATTTAAGAGGCCCCTCTTTGCTAAGTCCGTCGATCCAGCCACAACAAAA
>JAJZLS010000079.1 GCA_021803345.1 Actinomycetes bacterium | reverse complement strand
CTAGTGTCCCAATTTATAAGTTCAGTTCAGAAACTTTGCAATGGATTCAAAGATCTCATCTGCAGTCTTTACCCACCTGTAAGGACGGGGGTTGTCGTTCCAGCTTTGAGTCCAAGCATTGATACCAGCGATTAGTTGTTTTTCGGACTTGTGTGTAGCTCTGCGCAGTGCTTTTGATGTCAACTCTCCAAACCACCTCTCCACCAGATTCATCCAGGAAGTACGTTGGCGTAAAATGAAAGTGGAATCTCAGATTTTCGAGTAGCCAGTCTTTGATAGCTGCTGTTTTGTGAGCCGCATAATTGTCGAGTATGACATGGATCTCGAGTTCTTTTGGAACTTGTTTTTTGATCTGGTTCAAAAACTCTAGAAACTCTACTGCCCGGTGTGCATTGGTGGCCTTGGCATGACGTTTCCACCCGCTACATCGAGTGCAGCATAAAGATTTGTCGTGCCATGTCTGACGTAATCATGGGTTTGTCTCTCTGGCACAAAGGGTCTAAGTGGAAGAACAGGCTGTGTTCGATCGAGTGCCTCGGTCTGAGTCTTCTCATCCAGACAAAGCACAAGTGCGGCATCTGGAGGGTTCAAATCTAGTCCAACCACATCTCTTGTCTTTTCAGTGAACTCCGGATCGGTAGATATGTTGAAGTACTGAACGATGTGGGGCTTTAGCTCAAAAGTTCTCCAGATCCTAAAGATGGCGTTTTGACACATGGCTAACTTTTCTGCCAAAGAATAAGTCGACCAGTGTGTTTCATTATCCGGGGTCTCATTCAAGGTGGTCTCTATGACCTTCATTACCATTTCATCGCTAATGGTTCTTGGAGCTCCGCTTCTCGGTGCATCGCTAAGAGTTCCTACACCGTATTTCGAAAATCTGAGTCTCCACTTGGAAACGGTCTTCTCGGTAGTACCCACTTCGCTAGCAATTTGACCATTGGTTTTTCCATCTTTACATTCCAAGGCTATTTTGGCACGTAAAACTTGGGCTTGAGTAGCAGTTGATTTCCTGATCAAAGATTCAAGAAACTCTCGATCATCATCACTTATAATTACCTCTGCTGGCTTACGTCCTTTTTGCTTGCTCATGTCTACCCCCTATGTTTTATCACTCAGAAGGTAAAACAGCGCACAAATGGATTAATTCCCTTATCTAACATAAATTCTAAATTAGGACACTGGGGCTCCCGCGCATAAGTTCGTTGAATATAACTCATGCAGCTGTCCGCTTAGCGTTCAAGACCCACTTGAACGGGGTAGCCGTTTCACTGTGATGTGCAATGAATGCCATCATTTTCTCAACCAGGTCACCTCGTGAAGAGAACTCCCCTCGACGTAAAAGTTTACGTGTCAGAATCGAAAAGAATGCCTCTACCTGATTGAGCCAGCTGGCATGGGTCGGGGTGTGATGTACCACAAAGCGAGGGTGTTCAGCTATCCAGGTCCTAGTGGCCTTAGAGGTATGTGATGAGCTATTGTCTAAAACCATGTGGATGGAAAGTGAACTGTCAATGCTCTTTTCAATTTCCTCTAAAAATCCAATGAAGTGCAATGAGTCATTGCGTTCAATATCTCAGAGACTTACACCCTAACCCCGGAAAGCCGAAAAGTAGCTCTTTTTGTAAAAAGTGCGGAAGTAACGGTGTAGTATCCGCAGTATAACCTTGCGGAGGTGATTTAAATGGGATATTACTATGCTGGAGGTCCTGGCTCATGGTTTCCGATCTTGGGATTCATTATGATGCTTGCATTCCTTGCAGTCGTGGTTTTCTTGGTTGCTTTCTTTTTCAGACGGCCGATCCGTCACATTGGAATGCACGATCACGATGGAATGTGGCGTGTAGGAAATGCTCTTTCAATACTCAACGAGCGTTTTGCCCGGGGTGAGATCGATATTGACGAATACAACCAAAAAAAAGAGGCTCTCAAACAGCAGGAATGATCTTCAATAGTGAGATCAAGGCATAATCTAAAATCCCATCAAAAGTGTTTGACGATCTGAACCTCGAAACACGTCCGAACTGCGTTCTCGAGTGCCTTGATATGCTCGGCTTCAGCGGTTGTAACGCCATCTCGCTTACCATTGTAAATCTCAGCCCTGCGAACCCAGACACGCAGTGTCTCTGGTGTCATTTCCAATTCCTGCGACACTGACTGAATTGCTGCCCACTGCGATGGATACTCACCCCGTTGATCAGTTACCATACGGATTGCTCGATCACGAACTTCTGGTGCGTACCTGTTTATCTTTCCAATAATGACAACTCCATTCTCTCAAGATTAGGAGTGTCTAAGATTATGCCGGAGCGATTCAGTAGTCGTAGAACGCTGAACGTGAGACTTCGAGGAGCTTGCACATCATCTTTATGTCGTAGAGCTCCTGGTTAATGGGAATGAACCTATGTTTATCGGCTACTTCTGCATCGATGCGAAGTAGCCAGCGGCTTTTTTTGAAAAGGAGTTCTCAGCCTTCAGCTGGGCGTTCTCCTTTTCAAGTTGACGTATCCAGGCACCCTCGGTAAAAGACGACGGACCGTCATTTGTGCTTCCTGCTCGATTCCAAAGAGTTACCCAACCTGAAAAGGTGCTCGGTTTCACACCTAAATCGCCGGCACACTCATGAACTGATTTGCCTGAATCCTTCCAGTACCTGACCGTTTCATCTTTGAACTCGGGCGAATAGCGGTTGATTCTCGAACCTTTTGAAACCATTTGATTACTTTCCTTTCAACACTGATTCTAATTCAGCAGTTACTGTGTCCGGGAAAGTGGGACTGGCCAGTTTTACCTCCTGGAAGCTAGTGTTGTGAGGCTTTAGTCGTCACCCATACGGCAGATCGATGGCGAATACAGTGCTGTCCTGGTCGCTTCTGATATTCCATTTCGCCCCAATACGCTTTACAATGCTGTCGGCAATAGCAAGTCCAAGTCCGTAGTGATCGCTTGAGGCCGCCCTCTTTCCGCGATAAAATCTCTGAAAAATCTCTTCCAAGTCATCAGGCGGTATAGGAGTGCCTTGGTTTTGAATACCTACACGAACGATATAAGGATCTTTAAAAGCAACAGCAAAAACCACCACTGTCGACTTAGGTGATGAGTAAGCGTCTGCGTTTTCCACAAGTACTCTTAATGCAGCCTCCAAAAGAACTGGATCCGTCATTACGTTAGACTGTTCAAGATCCTGGGTCTGCAAAACTAGCGGATGATGCATACATAAGTCCCGCAAGTTACCAGCAATTCGTTCTAAATAGCCAACTATATCCAGTTGCTCCATCCTCGGTGAAGAATCAGATTCAGCACTTGAGAGCTGCAACAAACGATCTACAAGGGTAGCCATGGCTTGCGACTCTCTCGTTACTGCCTTAAGGTCTTGACGAGTCAAGTCTGGGTGTCCAATGAGTCTTTGAGCTAAAGATTCAAGATTACCCTGGATCACCTGGATCGGAGTTCTAAGGGAGTGCGCAGCATTACTGATGAATTCCCGCTCACGAAGTTGAGCCAGGCTTAATCGCTCTAACATGTTATTAAAGGACTCAGTCAGTGATTTTACCTCAGAAAGTCGTGAATGGACAGTAGCTGAAAACGCTGCCTTGTCAACATTTAAAGTAACTGTTCTTGCCACCTTCTCAAGGTCACGTAAAGGACCCGTAACCCGTCGTACAATCAATGTAACAGCAGTCAAGGTGCTCATAACTAGAACGAGGCTCCCCAGCGCCAGCGCAATTCTGAGCGTATAAAGCAGCGAGGCGATATGACTTTCACCTTCGACAAAAATCACCCTCCATCTTGCATTCCCTACACTGATTGGAGCAGACGCGAATAGATAAGGAATCCCTTGATATCGTATCCAACCGGAACGACTTACGTGAGTCCAACCCAGGGCCGGAGAAATAGGAGGTTTTACACCACTTGCAGCTATAAAGCGTCCTTCATTGGTTGCGAGCAACACATATTCACTCCCTGAGACCGCAAGATAGGCCAAATCTTCCACTGGAGCCCGATTTGGATGGGATCTGTATTCAGATGCCAGCTTTCCAGCCGACACTCGAGCTGAGAATACAACCTCGTCAATTCCCTGAGATATGAGAGTATTACCTACCATGGAGTACACAAAAATACTAGAACCAAGTACTGCTAATACCAAGGCGCATTCAATACCAATCGTAAGCACCCATGAGATTCGCCAGGTTCGTGCTCCTAGACCCCTACTCATGAGCTGGCCTCAAAACGTACCCGATGCCTCTCACCGTCTCGATTACAACCTGTCCATCTGGGTTCAAGCGTTCGCGCAATCTCTTAACAGTTACATCAACAACGTTTGATTCTGCGTAGAACATGTACCCCCAAGCCAACTCCAGCAATTGATCGCGAGCTAGTACCTTTTTGGTGTGATTCATAAATGCCCGGAGAAGATCGAACTCTCGTCGGCTTAGCTCAATGGGTAGACCCCGCTGTTCTACGCTCCTCTCTTCTACCCATAGGCGGAGATCACAGAACTCGAGTACCGGTCCTCTGTCACCCGTTGTTCGTCTTGATACTGCTCGTATTCGTGCTATTAATTCTCCAATGACAAAAGGTTTTATGATGTAGTCATCTGCACCTTTGTCTAGGGCTTCAATCCGATCAGAAACAGCATCTCGTGCCGTTACCATAATCCTCGCTGTATTTCCTAGCGTCATTAACTCCTGGCAGAGTTCAATGCCATTTCTGTCAGGAAGCATAACGTCGATCAGAACGACATCGTAAGCACCTTGACGAGCTAACGATAGGGCAGCCGCTGCGGTTTCAGCAAGGTCGCACTCCCACTTTACTTTATCCAATTCTCTCGTTAGCCATCTTCCCATTTCTGGGTGATCTTCAACTATTAGAACTCGCATACCATGCTCCGTATAAGCGACCAGTTATGCAGAATTGTCTCGTGAAAACTGTGAACGCTGAAAACACAACTCTTTCACGCTAAAGAATACTCCGTTCCGAGTCGCAACGGCTTAATTCCCCATGTCCCATGCGGCACCTCCAAGATCCTCAAATTTGCCCCAGCGCAATACACCCCGTCTACAATTGCGTCGTACGCGCAAGTTCTCCGTAAAATCCAGTTGTATATATCAAGAAATCCGACTTCGAACTCTCACCTTACTAACTTGCACATCTAACTCATTTTCATGAGACCTTCTAAAAAGTGGCTTGATCGTTCATACTCCCTTTATCAGGAATATGAATATGCTCACGTTTAGCTCCCTACGCTTTGTCTAATTAGCTGATTGGAAGCACTGAATAGATCTATAACTTTTACAGTTCCACCTTGACTCAACTTAATTTTGATGTTCATCTGAGTATCACTTCCTTGACTCGAGCTGAACTTCACCCATCTAAACGTGCCATGTTGTTGAGCCAGTGCTTGATTCACAAATGTCTGGAATGCACCAGGCACCGCCGTCAATTTTACTCCATAGGTAATGCCGCTCCCGGAGCGAGTCGGACGTGCGGAATTGGACTTATCAGGAGAAGGTGAGCCGTTCTCTGGAGCGCTTACCTTCTCCGGAGCGCTTACCTTCTCTGGAGCGCTTACCTTCTCTGGAGCGCTTACCTTCTCTGGAGCGCTTACCTTCTCTGGAGCGCTTACCTTCTCTGGAGCGTTACTTTTAGGCGAGGTGCTGTGGTCCTTTGGGCTGGACGCCGAGCTTTGCTCATTAGAGACCTTCTTCAAAACCACACTGCCGTTCGCCATTAACACTTTCACGTCGTAGACAGTTGAATTATAAAGTACATGGATGTCATAAACGGCAGAACCTTGATAAGTGTCAGACGAGGTGTTCGTAACCGTGCCACCTCCGACAACTGTTAAAGCCACTTGATCAGCTTGACTCGCTGTTATCGAAGTAGTTGGAGTCGACGCAGCAGCTGTAGGTGTCGGACTAAACTGAGCGCTAACAAGAGCCATACCAGGCACCGCAACCGCGCCAGCCGAGAACAGCCCCATAACTAATGACCTTTTTATTGACATTTTTCCCTCCTTTGGAGATAACTACGGAAATAACTCTAAGACCCTTAAATGATCGCAAGATGACAAAACGACTGGCTAGTTAGATGCAATAGCCTGATCACTTCGGGTGTGTGATCGCGTCCAAACAGTCATACGGGCATCCGAGGCAGGACCGGTTTAACCAAGTAAATCTGAAGCCTAGATACGACGAGGGTCGTATAAGTTATTGAAAATTATAATCCGCGAGGCTACCTAGAATGCCTACCTGAAGAAGCGGCCAGCACTGTCCTCGCGGCTACCATTACGTCATGATAAAATTGTCCTGCTGTTATTGGAGGAGAGATCATGAATGATAGGTCCGAAGTAGAAAGATGCTAGGCATTGGTTCCGGCGTGACAAAACGTGGTGGCCGACCCAATCCGATCGAATCGGAAGGAAAACAATCTACGGGTGGTGTGTCGGGTCATTCAACCGAAGTTGTCGAGAACCCCCTCAGTGGCGAGCGGATCACGATAGTGTGTCGTAACGTCGGCCCGGAGGCCAACGCTTTGGTTTGGGATCTCGTGCTTGGTCCGGGCGGCCGGGTGCCATCGAGCCATATCCATCCCCGCCAGCAGGAATGCTTCACCGTACTCGATGGTGAACTTCATTTTCGAGTCGGGTGGCGGAGGCTGGAGGTCCGGCAGGGCGAGTCGGTGACAGTTGCGCCGGGCCGGGTGCACTCTTTCGCCAACCAGGGGCGGGTGCCCATACGGGTTCGGGTGGAGACGGTTCCGGCCCTCGACATGGAGGATCTACTGCGTACGGCGGCGGTCCTGGCTCAAGACCAATACCTGGCGGGCAAGCGTCTCCCTCGGCTGGTTGACCTGGTCCTATTCATGCAGGAGTTCAAGGCGGAGGTGGCGTCGCCGTGGATCCCCGGCGTCGTGGCCATTATCTGCCGGCCAGCGGCGTACCTCGCCCGGTTGATCCATGCTGACCGACGCTATCGCCGTCTACGGCAATCCTGCGGGTCGCCCACGGTCGGCCACCAGGCATGAGCGCTATTGAGGTTCAACATCTTGTCAAGCGCTACCGTGGCGCGGATGCGTACGCCGTCGACGATGTCTCGTTCGACGCCGCCGAAGGACAGCTGTTCTGCCTACTTGGACCCAACGGCGCTGGGAAGACGACGACGATCTCAATTCTCACTACCACTCTAATGCTCACCTCTGGCCGTGTGCGGGTAGCAGGGATCGACGTAACTACGGACCCCAAGGGAGTGCGGCGAGAGATAGGCATAGTCTTCCAGGGCTCCTCGCTAGATGTCAACCTGACCGGCGAGGAGAACGTCCGTCTCCACGCTGTGCTGTACGGACTCTACCCGTGGCGTCCCTCGTATCGCCTAATGTCATCGGGCTATCGCCGGACTGTGGATGAGCTTGCTCATGTGCTAGGTGTGGGCGAACACATGAGCCGCCCCGTGCGGCACTTATCAGGCGGGACTCGACGCAAGTTGGAGATCCTCCGCGCCCTGCTGCATCAACCCCGGGTTCTGTTTCTAGACGAGCCGACCACTGGACTCGATCCTGAGACCAGACGTAACGTATGGGAGTACCTCCGTCTGGCCCGGGAGCAGCAGGGAACGACGGTCTTCCTGACCACTCACTATTTAGAGGAGGCTGAGGACGCCCATCGGATATGCATCATGGCCGGAGGACGGATTATCGGGCTTGGCAGCCCCGATGAGCTGAAGCGCCGCCAATTCGGTTGCAACGCGTCTGGGCCGCCAGCGGCGCAGCCGACCCTTGAGGATACCTACCTCCGCCTCCTAGCCAGAGCTGACCAGTGACCGCCACAGCCCTTCGCTGTCGTCCGGCGCGCCATCAGATCTCGGCGGTGTTAATGATTGCCCAGCGTGACGTGACCAAGCTGCGACGCGACCGCCTTCGCCTCGCCGTGAATCTAATGTTTCCAGTCGTCATGATGGTGGGACTAGGGAATCTCCTGGCGCCTACAGTTGGCCGAGTCTATGGGCTGGATACCGTCACCCTTGCCTTCACCGGCGTGCTGGCGGCGACCATTTTTCAGTCCGCAGCTGCCGGCATGATCTCGCTTGTCGAAGATCGCGAACTGGATTTTGCCCGGGAGCTTTTCGTCGCTCCGGTGTCACGTCTGGTTTTGATGTCGGGCAAAGTGCTAGGCGAGACGGCCGTGGCTCTCTGCCAAGGAGTATGCATAGCTCTCGCTGCTCTTTTATTCGGCGTGAATATAGGGTTCCACCAGCTTATGTTGATTATGGCCCCGTGTGTCGCCTGTGCCCTCTTGGGGGCGTCATTCGGGCTGGCGACAGTAGCCGCCCTTCCCAATCAGCGGTCAGCGATGCAAGTCTTCCAATTCTTGATTGTGCCCCAATATGTGTTGAGCGGCGTTGTGGTTCCCCTCCGTGGGGTGGCAGGTTGGCTCAATGCTCTAGGATGGGCAATGCCCATGCGCTACGCTGTCGAGCTCACTAGGGCTGCATTCTATGTCGGAACGCCCGGCTATGGTGAGGTAGTCACCTTAGGGCCGACTGGCGATTTGGCGGTTATGGTGCCGCTATTCGTGTTGTTTCTCCTTGGCGGAGAGCGGCTGTGGGAGTACAGGGAACGCAGCCGATGAGCATTCCTGTGCTATGCCTCTTTGCCGACACCGGCGGCGGCCATCGCAGCGCTGCCCTAGCGGTTACAGATGCGCTCAAAGCCGAGTATCCCGGCGTCTTCGCCCCATTGCTCTACGATCCACTGAGTGCGCCGCGCTCACCTCATCTGCTCCGTAACGTCGCCGGGCTCTACGGTCCGATTGTACGGCTTGCTCCCTGGTCGTGGGGCGCGGTGTACCATGCCAGTGACTCTCAGCATGCCGCCGCACTCCTGCGCCGGACGTGGCTGCGTCTTGTCGACGGCCCAGTTGCAGAAGTCATAGCGAGCCTCCAGCCAGCAGTTGTGCTGTCCTTTCACCCCCTTACCACGGCGGCAGCGGTCCGGGCTGTCCGTCGCCATACCGTTGGAACTCCGGTGGTCACGGTGGTTACCGACCTGGTCACCACGCATGCAGCCTGGCACTATGGCTTCGTGGAACGGATTGTCGTGCCCTCGGCGGCAGTGAGGCAACGTTTCGAAACGGATGGGATCGCTCCACAACGTTGTCATAGCTTCGGGCTCCCTGTCGGCAGCGCGTTCAGTGCTGCGCCGCTCACCTGTCGCCAACAACAGGAGCTCCGACTTCGGCTCGGGGTACGCCCCGGGCGATTTCTCGTGGTATTAGCCGGAGGAGCGGAAGGGTCGGGTCCAATCGCCCGTAACGCTGATGCCGTCACGCGTGCCTTCGATGATGTAGAAGTCGTGGCGATCTGTGGTCGCAACCGCCGTCTTGAGGCTCGACTCAGGGCACTCTGCTCGCCAAGACTGACGGTGAAAGGGTTCGTGCACAACATGGCCGACTGGTATCGAACCGCAGACGTGGTCGTCACGAAAGCTGGGCCACAGACGATCGCAGAGGCGACCTGCTGCGGCGCCTGCCTTCTCATCACCTCACATCTTCCTGGGCAAGAACGAGGCAACACCGAGCTAGTGGTCCGTGCTGGAGCCGGCGCGCACACGCCCAAGACCGCAGACGTCGTGGATTGGATCGCTCGGCTCAAGGACGACCCAAATGTTTTACAAGCAATGCGACACTCAGCGCTGTCCCTGTCCAAGCCCCAGGCAGCCCGCCAGGTCGCCTCCTTGGTCGCTAGTCTGGTGGCGCCCGATGAAACCCGAACACAAGTTGGACCGCATGGCACACTCTGAACGCAAACACAGAATGAGCATCGGTATCACCAGTTCGATTTGTATCGCCTCCGCGGCTATAAGCTTGGCCACGGAGTTGCGGCTCAAGCGCCTAGAGCGCCCTCTGACCGACCGCTGGCAGAGTGTATCGGTTGTACCTGGACTATCCACGATGCTCGGGATCAGCTTCCGTCCCCGCCAAGCGGAGTCATTTGGTCTGGTGCCGACTGACGCGTTGCACTCCCTCCTCGAGTACCCATTCGACATCATCCGGCTGGCGGCGTATTGGAACCATATCGAATCGCAACCAGGCCGTTTCGATTTCTCCGAGCTAGACTGGCAAGTCGACGCAGCCGAAGCGGCCGACAAACAGATCATCATCTGCGTCGGGCCGGTCAAATGCTTCGGCTACCCCGAATACTTCGTCCCTGACCACGTTCTCGACAGTCCCATTCCCGAGCACAGCGTCGTGTCCGCGAAGACGCACCCGTCGCTGCTCGAGGCCAGCACCACCTTTGCCCGACGGATCGTCGAGCGGTATCGCGACCGCGAGTCAGTCGTCGCTTGGCAGGTCGAGCACGAGGCGGTTGACCCGCTAGGTATTGAGCACTCGTGGCGCCTCTCAGCCTCGTTCGTCCGGTCGGAAGTCGATGCAGTTAGATCCGTAGATCCTTCCCGGCCGGTCGTGCTCAACGGGTTCCTTCCCACTTCCACGCCGGTGCGCCTCGTCCAGTGGTGGCGGACCCGCGACCAGGGTGACTCGTTGACCATCGCCCGCAGCTTGGCCGACGTGATAGGGGTCGATTTCTACCCCCGCCACGCCCTTGTCAGCCTCGGGTCCTGGAGTGCCTACCTGGACGGCGCGAATCGGCAATGGCAACAGCGTCCGTGGAGGCTGCTAGCGGCCTGGCAGAGCGAAAGTTCCCGCCGCCAGATGATCGTGACCGAGGGACAGGCCGAACCGTGGGAAACCATCACCGTGCCGCCCAACCCAGTCCGTGCTGGCATGTACAGCTGTCTTCCTGAGGACGTGATAGACAATTACAATCGGGCTATAAGCTACGCGGCACGATCAGGCTTGGCCTGCAAAGCCTACCTGTTCTGGGGGGCTGAGTACTGGCTACTACGTCAAGCCAGCGGGGATCCTCGCTACCTGGACGCCTTCGCTCGGGTCCTAAAATGTCATAGATATACTCATGGGTGAGCCGAGTGAAAATTATCGGCAAACACTGCTGGTTACGCTGCGGCAGTAGAGTATACAGCGGTTCCAGGAATTTCGTCGCTCACGCCCCGCGAGAGCGAAATCGTGATCCTTGCTGCCAAAGGGCTGTCAAATCAGGAGATTGCCATCAGACTTTTTATGAACCCGTCAACTGCAAAGGTGCATGTGGGCAGACCCATGGCCTAGCTTAGGAGGCGTGATCGAATATAACTCGGTAAAAGTTCGGACTGACAACGTTTAGCGCCACTGCCACTTGCTGCTTTGAAGCAGCCGGTGACCGCCCGTTTGACCCGAGCCTCCAGGAAGTGGACCTCGACGACGACTGACACCCAAGCAACCACCCCATTCGCTGGATGTAGAGCGACGCTGTCACGAGGGCGCAGGCAACCGCTATCGCCGCACCCTCCGCAGCAACAATCAGCCAAAATCCTCTGCGATTGCCCGGGGATCCTGAGCGCCCAGTAGCTGGACGCTGTAGGTTGCGGGTGGCAATAAGTGATATGACGAGTCCGGAAAATGCCACTATTGCGGCGAAGCGCAGTACGGCTGGGCCAGGTGCTGGCAATAAGCCGGAGTTGGCCTCCGGTCGCAGGATCTCCTCGAGGACTTGTCCATCCGAAGGGTATCAGGCACGATTCGGGTCAAACTCAAGGACCTGAGTAAGGCGGATGTTGTTGCCTGAGGGGTCTTGGAAAGACGTGTCGATTCCATACGGGTGCCTGGTGGGAGGATCGTTAAAGTGCACCCCTCGAGACGCCAGTTCTTCATAGCTGGCTTGGCAGTCATCGGTTTCGAGAAAGAGTGTACCGCCCATACCCTTGGCCACAAGCTCCGCGAGAGCGGCGCTTGACTGCTCATCGATCATCGGCGGTCCCGGGATGGGCATCAGGACCAGCCCGACCTCATTCTGTGTGGCCGGGCCAACAGATAGCCACCGGAAGTTCCACGCTTCCATGCTGACATCAGCGCGAACTTCCCAGCCGAGGGTCTGAGTGTAGAACATGAGCGCCTCGTCCTGGTCGCGGACCCAAAACTGCGCATGGCCGATCTTTATCATCAGGGTTCCTCTCGGTAAGTGTCGGGTTTGCTACCGCATTAGTAAGTGTAAACAGCAGAATCAAATTGACCCGCCTACAGCAATAAAAACTGACTTCCCAACAGACGATAGTTTGGAGGACTCCCTTTACACAAAGCTCCTTTTTGGGACTAGAACATCTCTAACAAAGCAGTCCAGCTAAGACCAATCATTGAGTTCCAAGGAATACAACTTGATACTTTAGATCCTCCCAATTCAAATCACGAGTCTTAGATTGGATAAACTAACTTCGTACGTTAAAAATCCTGAAGCGGAATCAATCGTGGCTGACGATCTAACTATAAGTTTCGATGATCTACTTATCCGAGATTTTTGCAGCCTTTATACCAACCAATTCTTGACCTTTCCAGCCAACAAACAGTGGAAGTTGAGGTGTTGGCGCGTTCGAACACAATGTTAATCCTGACGCTGCATTCCAGCTAGCGAGACGACTAGGCCGGATAGCCGAACTGGATATGACATGCCGAAATGCCGCTATAGATGTCGCCATAAACACAGGATTGCCCGAAAACTTCGCACTTTTTGTCAACTTGGAACCATCCACGATTACCGCAGAATCAGCTCGGCAACTCGTGGAACTCACCCAGGGAAAGCTCAATCTGGTAGCAGAGATCAATGACAGGGAGCTCATGTCCCGGCCTGCAGAGTTGACCAAAACTGTAAACCAGCTTTGCGCTGCCAACTGTGTCGTTGCTCTTGATGATGTTGGAGCAGAGCCGGATTCATTGGCCATGCTTCCACTGGTTGATTCAGCAGTAGTCAAACTTGATATCTCCCTGATTCCCCGCTAGCCCGATGCAAGGCAGGCTGCGATTTTCACTGCGGTCACGGCCGATGCGGAACGAACCGATGCAGTGGTCCTGGCGGAAGGGGTGGAAAATGAATTTGATTTGGACCAGGCCATGGCTCTTGGAGCATCCCTGGCCCAGGAATGGCTATTCGGGCGTCCAGGTCCGCTTGAAAAATACACTTCTCCAGAGAAGCTCGTAATTTCCCAGCAATTTCCTATTCCGATCCCCAATTCTCCTTTTGAAGCTGTCGATAGATCGAAGCTGAATTAGCTAAAAAAGGGCTACTACTTGGCATATCGCATCATCTAGAGAGCCAGGGGCTGCACCTTCAAAACTACCCGTCATTCTGAGCACTTTCCAAAGCGCTAAGCAATTCACCCCGGATACAGGTCGCCGATATTCGCTCCTTGCTAAGAGAGGTCCTTTGGTGGCAGCCCTGGGAGAAAACATGTCGGCTGAACCCCTGCCGGATATCCGTGGAATCGACCTGACTGTAAATGATCCACTTGTCGACGGGTGGGTTGTTGTAGTTGTGGGGACCCATTATCATGGGGCACTTATTGCTAAAGATCTTGGCGACACCGGGTCCATAGAGGACCGAGACCGCCGATTTGCCTACGTGGTTACCCGTAGCTCCGATACAGTTCTTGCTGCCGCCCGGAGCCTGCTCCAAAAACTTGCTCCAAATTACTCGTAGGCATCTCCGACGTCGGCGCGAAAATCTGAGTTCGAACACTTTCCATCCATTGGTATTGAAAAAGTATAAATGCCGATTCTCTCACCAGATCTCATTGTGAGTCGGTTATAAAATAGCGAAACCATCGTTGCATAAACTCAAACTGCTAATCCGCCAATACATCGGATCTGTTTCTCTGTAATCTGTAAAGAAACTTCAAAGTGAGCGGTAAACGAATGTACCGGATCAGCACCGAACTGACCAAGACCAGGGTTAAGTATCAAAAGACAGCAATTCAGCTAAGAATCCCATAAGTCACACGGCGCAGCTACGACGTCGATCCCGGCCTACATTATTTCAAAGTCCGAGAGCAATTAAGAACAGAGCATGAACAAATCATACACTAGATCATTTACGAAGTATTTAACCTCTAATCTCAGCTATAAAGCGGTTCTCTCCGCTGTTGCACTGGCTTTATGCTCATGTTCTTCGACCATGGCTGCTGGATCTGCTTCAAACGCCGGGACACGTCAATCCAGTCGGACAACCCTCACTACAACTCTTCCGTCTACCACTACCACAACGTCGCTTCCTAACTGTCCAACCAGTGCTTTAACGCCATGCAGCCCTCAGATACTGCCCTCACCTTCGCCAATTACGCCATTCAACCCAAAAGCAGGCTCAACCCAGGGTATATGGAAACCCTCCGGTCGGATGGTGAACGGGCATGCGGCGGTGTTCGAGACAACTTTGATACCGCCAGGAGGTACAGCACCTGCCGGAATTGCATGGATGGACACTGGCTTGCTTTCTGCAAGGTTGTACTCTGGATCCGTAAGCCCCGGGAAAGGGCCGTACACCTACACCGCACCAATTCAGCCCAAGCAGTCAGCTTCATTGGTCGCCGCATTCAACGGCGGATTTATGATGAGCGTAGCTCAGGGTGGCTACTATACCGAAGGACAAACGGTATTTCCACTTAAAAATGGTGCTGCCTCGCTGGTAATATATTCGAACGGAAGTATCGATATTGGACCGTGGGGGTCCGGACCGGGCTTCACTTTGTCAGCAAATGTTGTGAGCGTCCGTCAAAATTTATCCCCTTTGGTGGTAAATGGAGCTCCAACACCACTTGCTTCAAGTTCCGATTGGCAAATATGGGGTGCTACTTGCTCCAAGACATCATGTACTGGCCCTGGCATTGAGCACCAGTGGAGATCCGGTATCGGCATGACCGCAGATGGTGCGGCAGTGTACGTAACTGGGCCGTCCCTTGATCCGCTCCAACTAGCCCAACTTCTTGTACGAGCTGGAGCTATCAGCGCAATGCAGCTGGACATAAATCCCGATTGGCCTGATTTTGCTACATATAATCCATCGGCGCCAAACGGACTTGCCTCAGCTAAAAATGGAACCAAACTTCTACCCAATACAGTTCAAGGCCCCTGGACCTTCTTTGAACCTACTTGGGCCCGAGATTTCTTTACAATGTCCGCTCGAAAATAATCAATCAAGAAAACAAAACCGACTGGCAACCGCAATTTTCTCATCGAAACTAGGGTTTGAAGCAATATACAATGCAGGGCTACAGAAATATTATGCCGTCAAAAACTCTATTTGAATCCTTATAAATCAACTGGCTTTTATACGCTTGGCGGCATACATATCTTGGTCTGCCCGACTAATGCAAAGGTCTGGGTCTTCACCAACGCACGCAAGGTATGAACCGACGCTCGCCTCCACCGTCACCCAAACCCCACCAGCTAAAATAGGCTCGGACACTGCTGCTCCTATCCTGGCGACAAAAGCTGGCAACTGATCTTCAGAGATCCTGGGAATAAGTACAGCAAATTCATCACCGCCTAAGCGGCCAACTACCGCACCCTTCCTAGTGACAGAAAGCAACCGGTTTGAGATTCTCTGTAATATTTCGTCCCCCACGGCGTGACCATACTTATCGTTTATTGGCTTAAATCTATCAAGATCGAGGTATAGCACCCCAACTTTGCGTACCCCTTTGGAGCCAGGACGAGGCCTCAGAGAATTCCTCAGGTGATTGTAAAATGATCTTCTATTATTTAGGCCGGTGAGAGGATCTTGAGATGCCTTGCGGATGAGGTCAATCTCTGCCGCTTTACGGCGGGAAATATTTAAATGGGAAACTAATACCCCGCTACCTAACGAAGTCATTCTCATCAAATACCATCTACTGGCTTCCGGAGAAGCGCAGGGATATTCAAATTCCCTTTCGACAGCCCTGCCGCTGAGTACGTCATTCAATGCGTCGACGACCATTCCTGCTTCAATACAGCCGCTCTCAACTGCTTTATTACACACCGTAAAATAGTTGATGCCAACACCTAGAGTCGATTCGTCACCGCCATTGTCGCGCCCGAATGTCTTCCAGGCATAATTAACAGCTACAATCGTGCCGAAACTATCAAGAATTGCAGTTGCATCAGGCATAGCATCAAGAAGACTCCCTGGACCGATGTCTTCAATCGACAAAGCTTCGCCTTGATTAACTTCTGTCAACCTGAACCTCTCACCCATCAGCACTCCTGGCCGACAAATCAATCCACCAGAATTTTAACTCCGAAAGTCCACAACTTCTGAAAACAAAAATTACATAACTTCTATTCCGCATAAAAAACCGCAAAATGTTGCAGGTTCCATGATGAACCAAAGATTTGGAATCAGCCGCCAAAGCATTGGTAATCACTAACACTGGAGCGAGAGCAAAGATCAGGATAAGACAACTACTTCCCACCAAAGTTTCCCCGGTGAATCAGAGTGATATGAAGTCTTTAGATTTCACCATCTTGGACAACGGATCAGCATCCAGCTAACGCGCGACCATCGATATCCAAATCCTTCGCGGAGACCAGTTCACAGACCCGTACGAATCATTTTTCAAACCATCAAGCAGCTGTTGGCATTTGAGTCAGTGATCACCCCATTCTGATCAAAACTTTCCCAACGGTCGAGTTCTCAACTGCTTCGTGTGCCTTGGCAGTATCCTCCAAGCTGAAGTAATGAATTGGCATCCCTGCATCTTGGCCAACGGTGAGCACACCATCCACCAACGCCCTCTCGACATCTTCGACAGCTTGTTTCTTTACGACCTTTGGAACAGAATAAACCATAACAAACTGATATCTCACATTCGCCATCATCGAAGGTCTAATCGGAAGCTCTAGTTGATCACCATCATTTGCATAAATTGCTATCGTGCCATTGCTTGATATGACTGCCTGGTCTAGTTGGTTATTGGCAAATGGGGCCACTTCAACCACAATATCCATACCGTTGCTTGATAACTTTCTTAGTTCAGCAATCGGATCTGAAGTTCGGTAATTGACTATGTGGTGAGCCCCTGCCGCCTTGGCTAGCACTTCCTTGTCTGATGAACTCACCGTAGTGATTACTTCGGCTCCTGCCCATTTGGCGAGCTGGATTGCAGCATGGCCTACAGCTCCAGCTCCACCAGCCACTAGCACTACTTTCCCCACTAGAGATCCTGGAGCAAGCCGACCATCGCAACCTGGGTGGACAGTAAGACAACGATGGGCAGTAAGTGCAGGAATTCCAAGGCTGGCACCTTGTTCAAAGGTTGCTGAGTCCGGCAAAGGGACAGCCTGCGACTGTGGTACAGCCACCATCTCCTGCGCCGTGCCATTAGGCCTCTGATATGCGGCCTCCCAGATCCATACCCGCTGACCAATTCGCGACTGACTAACTCCCTCGCCAACCTCAATAATCGTACCCGAACCGTCCTGATTAGGAACGACCTCAGGAAACTGAAGGGGATCCCCAGGCTTGGCTCCCCGCCTGCTCTTCCAGTCTGTAGGATTTACGCCCGAATACTCAATCTTCACCACCACCTCCCCAGGGGCCGGAGTGGGCGGATTACGTTCCACAAGCTGAAGAACAGTTGGATCACCAGTTTCGCGGTAAATAATTGCGCGCATGCTACCTTCCTTGATCCCTCGAGAATTCTAACGCCTTCAATACAATAACATTGAAACGGCTCACGAATCATCCACTCAGTCCCTCTCGATTGGAAGCAGCACCCAGTTCCCTCAATCACAAGCTACGCATGGCTACCAAAGGGCTGGGAAGCAATCAGGGTCAGACGATCTCGATCGACAAAGTCAGTCGGGATTCCAATCGTATATGGAAATACGGGTGCGTCAACCTTGAGCCACTATTACCCAACAAGCTGGCACCCCATTCGATGGTGCCATCTTCAAGCAATCGCATTGTCAATAAAAACGTATCTGAGTAATGAGAATTTTCAAAGCTGACAGCAATGGGAAAAACAACTGTACCACCTGGATCAAATCAAGCCGCTTGCAACTCAAACGTATCGCCATATAAAATTGAATCCCTGTTCGCCATGGTAAATAATCTTAAATTCCATCATTACTGGCTATATTTTTGGATTTTCCGGACTGAAAAAGACTCTAACAATATACCCTGGTAGGTATGTGTACTGCTATTACGTGTAATAAATGCCATCGTCCAACATGGACAGGGTGCGGAGCCCATGTAGAACAGGTCTTAGGACATATACCTCCGTCAGAACGATGCCAATGCTACAGTTCAAGCCCACAGGGCACGAAAAGGCGCTGGTTTTCCAGATAACAACCTAGATATATGCACAACAAACTGATCTGGCCTTCTTAATAAAGAAGGCCAGATCAGTTGCATTAAATCTTCAACTTATGACCCTCTAGCACAACCCAGCTGATGAATTGGATTACTACAGGCCAGTTTTCATAGCTCTTTATCAAGCCCAATCGAGGTGGAGCACCTTAGCACTCAGTGGACTTTACGCATCAGGTTCTCGTTCGCACCAGGCCATACCGTTGGGTCGTGACCAGGAATTAATTGGTAATTGTACGATTTAGAAATCTGCTTGAGCTTGACAATCTGCTCAACTGTTTGGCGAGGCTCTACATCGATAAAACCCCCAATAGCCACCTCGTCATCAAAATTCTCGTGCAAGTCCCCCGCATCGAAGGCAAACACCAAGCCGCTTGACTCCTCGCCGTCAAAATGGACCACAAAACTCATGTGACCGGGAGTATGACCAGGAGTGAAAATGGCTTCAACTCCTGGAGCCACCCGTCCATCGCCTTCCAACTGAATCCAGTTGACCGAAGGGTCATCGTAATCTACCCGTGCATACCCGTCAGACTCGCATTTTACCTGATCGCCAAGACCAAACTCCAGTTCCTGCTTCTGAATAAATATGGGAGTGCCACCTGCGAAATGGCGTATACCCCCGGAATGGTCATTATGAAGGTGGCTGATGGCAACCCCCGAAATGTCTTTGGCTCCTAGACCTACCTTGTTTATAGCGTCGATCAAAGGATCCTCATTATATTTGGGCAAAATCGGCTTGATCATATGGAATCTGGAGTGAAACCTGCGATAAAGCTCCCGGTTCTCAATAAGTACTTTGTTAAACCCGGTATCCAATAGAAACCATCCATCAACGGTCTCCAGTAGAACCATTGGAACCGGCTCAACTAGTCGCTCCGAAGAATCAGTTCCATAAACCGACCAAGATTTGGGAAGTTCCTCCCATCCGACGGTAAACATATATAGCTGCCTGACCCCGAATCTTCGACCCACCTGACTAATCTCTCCTTACTGGCAAGTTTCCTGACTTTACCAGGGAACCTAACGTATCACAAATTACTCTTGTGGCAATCAACGACGTGATATCGGCATTGTCGTACGGTGGCGAACATTCCACAACCTCGATGCCCGCCAATGGCCTTGAACCTATAGTTTGAATCATCTTCAGAACTTCTCTCGGAAGAAATCCCCCAGGCTCTGGCCAACCAGTGCCAGGAACAAATGCAGCGTCAAGACAATCAACGTCGAACGAAAGCCAAACTGAATCCGCTCCATCCCAAGCGACGTCAAGAGCAACCTGAGCGGCTTCTTCAACCCCCATATCTACGCAGTCATTCACAGTCATGATTGTGGTTTGTCTATCTCTCCCGGCAGCTACTCCTGGTCGAGGTGCTTGCCATCCACCAATTCCGATTTGGACCAGATTTCTCGGTGGAACATTGGGAATATCTGTAGCATGAAACCACGGCGTGGTATGCATCCGCTCATCCAGATCGTATTCCTGAGTGTCCACGTGGCGGTCGAAATGGATGATTCCCAAATTACCGTTCAAATGTTGTGCAATTCCCCTAACTGTTGGATAGCCAATCGAGTGATCGCCCCCAAGAACTATCGGCAGCGCACCACTCGAATAAACATGTGCCACAGCCTTAGAAATCTGATCGAAGCTCTTCTCAATATTGGCAGGGATTGTAAATATATCTCCAAGGTCAGCAATTGTTATCGACTCTCTGAGATCCACACCAAGCTCAAAACTGTAAGTCCCGTACAGTGCCGATATCCGACGAATCCCCTGCGGACCAAAACGGGTTCCTGGCCTATAGGTAGTACCGGCATCGAGCGGCGCGCCCAGTACTGCGACATCGTACTCACCACATTTTCTAACGTCCTCAAGAAAAGGAGCTTTCAAAAAAGTATTTATCCCTGCAAAATGCGGAAGTTCACCCCGGGAAAAAGTTGGGATTGATTTATCCCTGAGACTATCTGAACCAGGCAGACCCATTTCAAGTGCCCATGCCTTTTCCTTCTCCCAGTTGGCAGTGGGCAATTTGGCTTCAGCCTCTACAGCAAATAATGCTTCGTTCCCATGCTTTGGCCTGTATGGCTGATTAGTTGCTTCAGTTTTTGACATAGGTGAATTCGCTTTCTCTCTATAAGGTTATTGTTTGACAAGGATTATTTGATTTATCTTTAAAGCCGCACTGCAGTAGGAGTCTTGATTCGGGAATTTGCTTTCAATCGCCCACCCATCTCCATCCGGCGCAATCGAGGATCTGCAATCAATTGAGCAATATCGACGATTGTATTTATAAGCACATAGCCAACACCTAGGATCAAAGTGACTCCAGCAATGGCAGGAAAGTCGCCACTCGGTATGCTCTGAGCTGTATAATAGCCAATACCTGGCCAGGCGAACACATCTTCAATCACGACAACTCCAGCAAACATCAAACCAGCTTGAAGTCCAGTCATGGATAAAGCAGGACCAATGGAGTTTCTCAGCCCATGAAGCAGAATTACCTTAGACCGTGAAAGACCTTTAGAATTTGCAGTTTTTATAAAATCTGAATTCATGGTTTCGAGTAATGAACCTCGGAGTACCCGCCCAATTGATACTGCAGGGCCTATTGCCACAGAAAGACATGGAAGAGCCAAATATTTGAATGCATCTAACGTCACACCAAGTCGGCCATTTAAAATTCCATCGATCGTATAAAACCCAGTTGGACCTGTCGGCGGGTTTGGAACACCTATCCGCCCAGTAGCAGGCAGTAAATGAAACCTTCCGTAAAGGAAGAGCAAACCAGCGATTGCCAAAAGGAACTGAGGAACTGATGCTCCCCCAACTAGCACACCTTTGATGATTCCGGCACCCCTAAATCTTCCAGCTGACAAGACCCCCAACATAGTTCCAATCGCGATTGCCAGAATTAGTGAATAAAATGCCAATTCAAGAGTGGCGGGAAGGTAGGTAGCTAAATCTGAAGCGACTGGCCTCCTGGTGCGATACGAAATTCCCAAGTTACCGGTGATAATCCCATGGAGATAGCGAAAATACTGAATAATGAGAGGCTTATTTAGACCCAGCTTAACCTCTTCAGCGTGTATCGCTGACTGTGTAGCCCCAGCTCCAAGCATGGCATGAACTGGATTAGTCTTCGATACCGCCTGCAATATAAATAGTACCAAAGTAAGTCCAGCAATTATGGCAATCGCAGCCATAATTCGCTTGAGGATAAACATCGATACATACATTCCTGGCTCCTCTCTATGATCTTGAATCAAAGACATTACGAAGGGAATCGCCGGCAAAATTTCCAACCAGGGCCAGAAACATAATTGCCACTGCTGGAAACACACAAACCCACCACTGTTGAAGTAGATATTGAAGATTCCTCGCGGCCATAGCACCCAGTTCCGGAGAAGGAGCCGGAGCACCCAAACCAAGGAAAGAAAGACCAGATAAGGTGACAATCAGATTACCAATATCAAGTGATGCAGTGACGACTACTGCTGGAATCACCCCTGGCATCACATGCCGATAAGCCAGCCTTAATCCCTTGACTCCAAAAGTCCGAGCAGCCTCTATATGAGGACGTGACATTATAGCCCTAGCCTCTCCTCTAACAATCCTTGCATAAAATGGCCACCAGACAATTGCTACTGCCAAAAGTGTATGAAGCAAAGAAGCGCCGAGAGATGCCACGACTGCAATAGCAAGCACCGGACCAGGGAAAGCTAAAAAACCATCCGTAATCCGCATCAAAACCGAATCGACTCGTCCACCTCTTATGCCAGCCATCATGCCAACCAGCCCACCTATAACAACACCTGAAGCAATTACAGCTAGAGCGGAAAACCAGCTCGCACGTATTCCGTAGAGAATCCGTGACAACTCATCCCGGCCAACTGAATCGGTGCCCAACAAATGACTACTTGTAAACGGATGAACAAATGGCTGTGTAACTGGCAATAACGGATTCGTAGGCGCTAAAACTGGTGCCAAAAGGGCAATAAGGGTTACCATTCCAAGAACGCCTATGGCCGCTTTTTCAGACCTGCTCCTAGAAAATAACCCAGGTTTTCTAATCGGCTTCACGTCAGATCGCGCTACCCCATATGCAAGGCTCAACGCATTCCTCCTTTGACCAGAAAACAATCCACCTGCCGTCGGTCTTCAAATCTCATAGAAGTCGGATACGCCTCAATGCATCTATCCATTGCTGAAGAACACCTAGGTGCGAATGGGCAACCCGTCATATTCTCTGCTTGCGACACTTCAGATTTTGGGGCATCTACGAGATTGCCCTCTCCAGGTAGCGACGCCAGAAGCATTTTGGTGTAAGGATGCAGGGGATGTGTACATATAAGCTCAGACGGTCCAGATTCGACTACCCTGCCTTTATACATCACCATGATTCGGTCAGATATGTATCTGGCCACCGCCAGATCATGGGTGACGAAAACCATTCCCATTTGCAACTCGTCTTTTAGACTGACCAACAGATCCAACGTATTTGCAACCAAAGAGGCATCGAGGGCGCTGGTTGGCTCATCACACAGCAAGACATCCGGTGGATCGATCACGCATCTAGCAATTGCCACCCTTTGACGCTGTCCACCAGAAAGGCTCGAACTCTTAGAGTCCCGGACCCCATCACTCAAGCCAACTTTACCCAGTACTTGCGATACGAGGAGTTCCCGTTCGACCTTTGGAATTCTCTTTTGCAGAAGTGATTCAGCCAAAATTTCTGAAACCTTCATCCAGGGTGTAAGCGAAGAACCGGCATCTTGAAAAACCATTTTGGGTAGACTGCCTGATCGCCTGATAATAGAACCTGAAGATGCGGTTTCGAGCCCGGCAAGAATACGAAGAAGAGTGGATTTACCGGAACCAGATTCGCCTACCACGGCTATTACCTCACCCTTGGATAGTTTGAGGTCCACGTTGTCAAGTGCCTGGAGTTCCCGGTACCCATCTGAACTTCTGATTCTAAAGCGCTTCTCAACTCCTGCAACATCCAGAACAACCTCGCTAGAGGAGCGGCTCGGCGGAGTTTTAGCTCGCTTTCTATTTGATAGTTCAAAGTTGACCAACTTCAATTCTTCGAGATGATGACAATAGCTCAACCAGCCAGGTCCAACCTCAGTTGCTGCTGGGAATTGGTTCGCACAGTTTTCCGACGCAAACTCGCACCCATTGGAATACGGACAACCCTCTGGTTTAAGAGCGAACTGATTGACCCGCATCTCCCTTCTACTGAGCATGCCCTCTTTATCCTGGGTCATAGTGATTCGTGAATTAGTCAAATGACGGGTATATGGATGGCTCGGATTAGTAAGGATATCGCTTGCAATACCCTGCTCAAGAACTTTGCCGTTATATAAGACCACTATTCGATCGGCAATTTCGGCAGCAACACCCAAATCATGAGTTATAAATAAAAATGCGCTTTTTGAATTGGTACGGAGTTCCTTTATTAAATTTAAAATCTGAGCCTGGATTGTCACATCTAGTGCTGTAGTTGGCTCGTCTGCGACTACAACGGACGGCTCTTTCAGTAACGCCATAGCGGTCATCACCCTTTGACGCTGTCCACCAGAAAGCTCAAAAGGAAAACGCTCAAGCGCAGATTCAGGATCAGTAATACCTACCTCTGTTAGAGCATCAACCAAACTGCGAACTGGCTCGAATACCTCCCTAAGCTGCCCCTTTACCTTCATCGAAGGATTTAATGAACTCATTGGATCCTGAAACACGGCACCGAGTTGATATCTCCTTAGTTCTCTCAGCTTGCGGTCGCTAATATTGGTCAGATCACTACCTAGTACCGAAACAATGCCGTCCACTGCCGGATCTGCAGTCGGTGGTAACAACCCTAGAATTGTCATCCCAAGAACAGATTTACCTGAACCTGACTCCCCAACCAGGGCGATAATCTCGCCCTGGTTGATCGTAAGATTTATCCCCTTCAAGGCTTGAACTCGTTGCTGTCCTCGGCTAAGAGAAACAGACAAATCCCTGATTTCGACTACTGGACTAGGATCATCGACTATGTTATTCATTGCTCCCGGATCCTTTTTGATGCGAAAGGTAAGTGCCACGGTTTCACCTCCATCATGGGTGCAAGTCGGCCAATACCACGGTCCTTGGTACCGGTACCTGATGGACTATGCCCTTAAGCCAGCTCGGAGCAACAATTGTGTCTCCCCTGTTGGCGATAGGATCCCAACATCCTGACTGAGCAAATTTGACTCCAGCTTCTTCGTCATAGAGATTCGCCTGAGCCTGAGAGGTTGTGTGCAGCCCCTTATTCAGAAGCGCCGTCCCGGACGGGACCGAGCAGTTCAGGTAGTTAAGCCCTCCTCCGGGAGTCATCACAATTCGAGCCCATGTATCTGGAGCAGCCGCATCAGGCCAGTTTGTCACCGCCAAAAGATCTGGCGCTCCAACTGGATTGCCAGCATAACCATATAGGGCGGTAGAGGTGTAAGAACGAACTGTCACGTGCAACCCAGCTGCCGCAAGCTCAGTTTGGATCAAGTTGGCCATTTGAGCATCTGATGGAGATGGCGCGTCGTATCCAAGCACCAAATTTCTTGAACTTCCATGTGACCCTAAGGCTTTAGCCAATGCACCGGGATCATAGGGGGGATTGTCCACAGCAGTTCCGGCGGGCACCATCCCAACTGGATAGATCTGCTTTGCAACTGTGGCTCGCCCAGGATAGATGAACTTGACGATCTGAGCGCGGTTGATCGCTTCAGCAAGCGCTTGACGCACTGTTTGTGAAGATAGAAGCTTACTATTGGGGTTTACCCACAGCATCGGAGTTTCAAGCGTGGGCACCGCATAGACTCTAAATGACGGATTTGACTTAAAGCTAGCAATGGCTGACGTCGACAATCCATGTAAGAGCATTGTCAATTTTCCCTGTTCAAATTCCAGTTCTTGAGTCGAAATACTCGGTATTATCCGTATGTTTACGGTCGTATAATAGGGCTTAGGCCCCCAATATTGCGGATACGCCTTCAATACGTATTCCTGTCCTGGAGTAACCGATGCAATGTAATAGGGACCGGTACCAGCGTCGTGAGTAGCGAGCCAGGACTGAGCATAGTCCTTGCCGGCATGGTCCTTGAGCACCGTTGGGGACTCCATCTTTGGACCATAAGCAGACGCCAGGTAGTCCATAAAAGCACTAACAGGCTGCTTGAGATGAATTACTACCACATACGGATTTGATGTGTCAACGCTAGCAACATCAGAAAGCATATATGCAGGACCTTGGTTTACTGCTGTCCTCCGGGCAAAGGAAGCCGCTACCGCTGCTGAGGTGAATGGGGTTCCGTCATGGAACGTGACTCCATGACGAAGATTGAATGTATAGGTCAAGCCATCCGGAGATATAGTCCATGAAGTTGCAAGATCAGGCACAATCTTAGGTCTTGAGGTGGAAGGCTGGAAGGTGGTTGACCCCGTATAATTTACCGGATCCTGCTGGTACTGGACTAAGCCTTGATATACCGAGTTAGTAATTGCTAGACCTTGACCGGCATAGAAAACATCAGGATCTGGAGGCTGAGTGTCAGCAGTGAAGGCCAGATTCAAAGTATGACTACTGGGATCCCCAACTACAGCAGCCGTCTTAGCCAACCCCGAACCGGTAGTCGAGGTTAAGCTCGAACTTGCTGAACTGCCGCATGCCGCCAACACCATTGATCCGGCGGCTATTACCGCTAGAGACCTACCTGGAAACCGAAGTGCAAACCGTCGCCTCCTTCGTCCTGGAATTGAACTCCCTCTAAGATTGAACCGGCATAGCCAATTCATTTTTGCACTCTCCTTTGTGTTTTAGAACGACAAACCATCCTCCAGACGTGCAAAAGCCCGGACGATCTATGGACCTCCCGGGCTTTTATCCCTCCGTGTAACGGATTTAACATCCGCTCGCACCTCTCGGACCGAACCGCAAAGCGTGGAACCCTAGGTGCATTATTTTTTATACCCAGTGGGTCTAATTACCTCCAATACAGTGAAATCAAACACCTTTGTTTCTAAATTGTTACGGACATTTCGCAACTCACAACCACTAAACAAACTAACTAATTATTAAATTTAGCCGATCTTTTGTGTGAAATAACATCAGAAATGTAAACATACGGTTAACTAATATGCCATTCCCATAATAATCACATGAGCATAACAGCCCTATATTGCTCTCAACCTGGTAATTCACCAAGATGACAAGCACTACAATCAGAATATTGAAAATAGACACGACGCATGACAACTATTTATTGGTACATACCAATGACAATTATCTCACGCATAATCGAAATTATTTCCATTTTATTAACAGCATTTGTAACTTGACGAATGTTAATTCTTAGTCACTATAAAGATATTTAGAGGAATTAGATTTTCGTTACACTTCAATGAATCGGGGTTTCGATGCTTCTAACTGAACGAGACAAGGAAAAGCTTCTGCTTGTGGTTGCATCTGATCTAGCTCTTAAGCGGCTAAATAGAGGTTTAAAGCTCAACTACCCAGAGTCAGTTGCACTGATATCAGCTCAAATACTCGAGCGGGCCCGTGATGGAGCTTCAGTAGCACAACTAATGGTTGAAGGGAGATCTATCCTGGCCCGCTCCCAGGTAATGGAAGGCATTGCTGAAATGCTTGACGAAATCCAGATAGAAGCCACATTCCCAGACGGCACCAAGCTAGTCACAGTCCATAATCCAATTCAATAATTGGAAAACTTTTAGAGGAATAAAAATGATTCCTGGTGAAATATTTTTGAAAGAAGAAGACATCATTCTCAACGAGAATCTGGAGTCGCTCGCAATAGAAGTTCGAAATAGTGGCGATAGGCCAATTCAGGTAGGATCGCACTTCCATTTTTTTGAAACGAATTCAGCCCTTGAATTCAACAGAGAAACCGCCATTGGAAAACGTCTTAATATAGCCTCGGGAACTGCAGTTAGATTCGAGCCCGGCCAAACCAAGATTGTATCGCTCATAAAGTTTAGTGCCGATCAGCCTGGGGGTACCCCTAGTCATGACCACCATGGAATTCACAACCTATGAGTATCTCAATTAGTAGAGCCGAATATGCCTACCATTACGGTCCCACCACTGGTGACCGAGTGCGATTAGCAGACACAGACCTGATTATTGAAGTCGAGAAAGATCTAACAGTCTACGGAGAAGAGGCCAAATTTGGTGGCGGGAAAACCATTAGAGACGGAATGGGGCAAAACCCAACCATCACACGGGATCATGGCGCGCCAGATCTAGTAGTCACAAATGCCTTAATTATCGACAACACTGGCATTTACAAAGCAGATATTGCGGTCCGAGACGGCCTGATCGCAGCAATCGGAAAGGCAGGAAACTCTCAGGTCTCCTATGGGGTAACTATAGAAATTGGTGCTTCAACCGAAATCATTGCAGCCGAAAATTTGATTGTAACTGCTGGGGCAATTGATTCCCACATTCACTTCATTTCCGCCGACCAGATACAAGCTGCCATAACTTCTGGGGTGACCACGATGATTGGAGGAGGAACCGGTCCAGCCACAGGAACAAATGCCACAACTTGCACTCCAGGTAAGTGGTACCTTCACCGGATGCTGGAAGCATTCGAATACCAGGCCATTAACGTCGGATTTTTCGGCAAAGGAAACTCTTCTTCTGGCCAGGCACTTCTGGAACAGGTGAGCTCCGGGGCGATGGGGCTCAAATTACATGAGGATTGGGGATCAACTCCAAAAGCAATCGACACATGCTTGGAAGTTGCCGACTTAACGGATGTGCAAGTAGCAATACACACCGACACCCTAAACGAAAGTGGATTCGTGCAAGACACAATAAATGCAATCGCCGGCCGGACTATCCACGCTTTCCACACGGAAGGCGCTGGCGGAGGGCATGCCCCCGACATCATAAAAGTAGCTGGCCTCTCAAACTTCATCCCTTCCTCGACCAATCCCACCAGGCCTTACACCGTTAACACCATTGAAGAACACCTGGACATGCTCATGGTCTGCCACCATCTCGATAAGCGTGTTGCCGAAGATGTCGCTTTCGCTGACTCCAGAATAAGGAAAGAAACCATCGCTGCCGAAGATGTGCTTCATGACCTAGGTGGAATTTCCATAATCTCGTCGGATTCCCAGGCAATGGGACGAGTTGGCGAGGTCCTGATTAGGACCTGGCAAACTGCAGATAAAATGAAACGCGAGAGAGGGCCCTTGCCCCAGGATAATGAAAAATCAGATAACTATCGCGTCAAGAGGTATATTTCAAAGTTCACCATAAATCCAGCTATAGCTAACGGTATATCGGAATACGTGGGATCAATTGAAATAGGGAAGTTGGCTGACTTAGTAATATGGAAGCCGTCCTTCTTCGGCATCAGACCTGAGACTGTTATAAAATCCGGAATGATCGCCTATGCAATTAGTGGAGATCCCAATGCTTCAATCCCCACTCCTCAAGTGCAGATGTACAAACCTCAATTTGGAACAATGGGAAGTGCTTCCAGTAGTCTTGGAGTCAGCTTTGTTTCCGGCATTAGTATCGCCCAAAATAATCTACCCAGATACATGCGTCGAAAATACTTACCCGTAAAAAACACACGTACTATTACGAAAAATGACATGGTACTCAACAATTTGATTGCAGACATTGAAGTAGATCCTTTGACCTACCAAGTCCGGCTAAACGGAGAGCTGCTAACTTCCTCCCCGGCAGATAAATTGCCACTTACCCAACGTTACAGTCTATTTTAGGAACACTTGATGGCTAAGATTGCAGAAATCAATCATTGCGATCCATCACTCGGGGAGATGCACTACTTTTTCGACTCGAGTTTTCCGGTTGGCTATTTTTCGCACAGCTTTGGATTTGAAACTTTTGTAGCCAATTCCACTGGGAAAACACTTGAGTCGTATGCCGTGTGGATCACAAATTATCTGATTTATTCTCTCTGGTATGGCGAGCTTGTAGTGCTGACTGAAGCGCAGAGACTTTATGAATCAAAAGGTAGTAAATCGATTGGAGAAATTGAGAAAAATGATAGCCACTTGCATGCTTCTAGACCCACTCATGAGGCAAGAACGGCTTCACTATTAATTTGCAAAGCTATCCTGACCGCCGCCAAGAATTATTTCGGAGAAACCGCTGCCAAACTCGACAGTTTTGCCATCAATGAACCCGCAACCCTAGTAGGTCTTATAGCTTCACGCCGTACTTGGAACTTTTATAGCACCAGGCTGCTCTACCTTCAAAGTCAGGCTCTGGCTCTTACGCAAGTATTAGTTAGATATGCAAGAATTGGCCAAACCGATCAGCTCAAACTTATGTCAAAACTTAGTCCGATAATCACCAAGTTGGCTAGCGTCTATCCCGACCAAAAACCAAACACCATAACCGCGCTATGTTTAGGAATTGAAGTGTCACAAATGCAGCATCAATCTCTTTCACCAAGACTATTCCAGAGCTAACAAAGGATAGAAAATGACTGCCACTAAAACCAAATACCAAAGTGAATTACATGCTCCGGTTCGAATCGGAATCGGCGGACCGGTTGGATCAGGCAAAACAACGCTAGTAAGGCGTCTGATCGAAATGCTCCAGTCACAGTTAGACATGGCAATCGTAACTAATGACATCTACACAAAAGAAGATGCCCAGTTTCTCTCAAAACTAAACATCATCGATAATCAAAAAATAATTGGTGTCGAAACTGGAGGATGTCCTCATTCTGCCATAAGGGATGATGTTTCAATGAATTTGGGAGCGATCCGCGAACTCAGAGATAACTTCCCTAAGTTAGATCTAATTTTAGTCGAATCTGGTGGCGATAATTTGACTGCTATGTTCTCACCTGATTTAGCAGATAAAACCATCTACATTATCGACGTGGCCCAGGGAGACAAGATACCAAGAAAGGGAGGGCCTGGCCTTACATATTCAGACCTGCTGATAATAAATAAAACCACACTTGCACCTCATGTTGGAGCAGATTTGGAGGTAATGGCCCGCGATGCAAAGATTATAAGGGGGGAACTACCAACTATTTTCTGTGACCTGCTCAGCAGGGAGGGTGTCATGGAAATACAACGCTGGGTGCTTGAACAAATCCGCAACTTCAACCCCACAAACTCCTTAAATGAGGGAATACGTGCATCATATCATGGCAAAACCGTTACATCTGCTGAAGACATGCATCATCATGCGAATTCATAAAACCATATGAGCATTCGCCAGCATCGGGACTACCCTAATTGCCACGTCATCTACTACTTGGGCCTCGACCAAACAAACTTCCGGCAAAGAGGTCGAGCCCAAACATGCGCACTTACGAGGCATGAGGTCTTTACCGCCGCAGAGATTACGCAACTCAGAAGTGTTGAAACTGGTCACAAGGGACGAAACGCAGCTCGGCAGTACGAACCAAATAGGGCGTTACTTTATCAGAATTTGTGCACATACAGAATTTTATTATGGGAGAACGTGTCAAACATTGAACCCAGGGTTCCAGTCATAACGGACTATACCAATTTCGATTCGCAGTGCTACTACCCAGGCTGTAAAAATGCCAAAATTGAAGATAACAAGAAGCGAGCACTCTTCGCTAGCTCCAAATGCAAATATACAGCTGATGCGGACATAACTACAACGCAATTCGTTGTTTCCGTAAGACTGGATCCCCATCGGGATCTTTCAGGACTTGGAAGGATACAACAAGAAAAGCCTAGTCTAGTGAACCCCAGTGCTCCGATGAAAAATCAACAACTGAAAGCATCGAAAGCATGAGCTATTGGACTAAAGGAATCCCCGTTAACACAAGAAAAGAGGAAGCCGACAAAAAAGACAGCTACCTAGCCTCCGTCCTCGAAGCAAACTTTGGAGCCTCAGGAGGCGTGCAACTAGCACACCAAAGCGGGCAATTCAGGCTATCAAAAAACTGCGGAATTAAGTTTAACCATGTCAAGTACTATTTGGTAGAGATCGGGCCAGGAATTTTCCCCTCCGAAGAACATCGAATTCACGTTACCCTTAGCGACTCACGCAGTATAGTTCTACACGCCCAATCTGCCACCAAAGTAATGCCTACGCGCGATGGCAAATCAGCGAAAGTCGATTTGAAAATAGTGGCAATGGATAATTCGTCACTGATCTACATTTGCGAGCCCATCATAATGCTTCCAAATAGTTCCCTGGAGTTTTCCACCGACTTACATCTCGCAAAAGACGCGAGACTGATTTTTACTGACATAATCGGCCAGCCATTCCCCCAAATCGACGACACTCTAGTTTACAACCGTCTAAATACGCAATTTCGAATATTCGTCGAAAACAAGTTGCTTTATGCTGATTCAATTGTGGTTGAGCCAAATCCAATTTACACTGCCGCACAATCCTGGCAACATGTTTTTTCCAACGCCCTGTGCACTGGAACGCTATATATCGGTGGTTATCGAGCCTCCAAAGTAGAGGAAATCCTACGTAATCAAGCCAAATCAGTTAGAGATGCTGGAAGTTCAATCGAAGTCTCAATTTCGAGCATCTCACCAAAGCTTGTACTTGGTAGAGTTTGCTCGATTACATCAGACTCGGTCAAGCAGCTTTTCGAAAGCTCAATCGAAATAATAACCTCACAAGGAAAATAAAAAATATCCGAAGTAAATCGAACGAATCACGACGGCTTCCAAGGTCGGAGACCAGAATTACAAACTGCCGGGGCTAATCTCTTAAAAATTCCATCTATAAATCCTGTCCTGACCTGTCCGGCCCCCACTGTTGTTCATGATCCCGAATCACATCCAACTTTCCAGACTTCAGCAGCGAAGCTGGAGCCAGAGAATCGTTGCCGAAACGTTCTCTAATCTTGGTTATGGCCTCAGTTAATGAGAGCTGTTTAGTGTCGTTTTCCAGTTCATCCAGTGTCAACTGCACAGTTTTGAATTCACTCAGATTCGAAAGTGAAACACCAAGAAGTCTAACTCCCTGATCGAAAGAGATTTGACTGGCCAGTGCCCGCACATGCTTAATGATTTCCGCCTGGGAATTAGTCGGTTGCGCCAAAGTAACCGAGCGGGTAAAAGTTTGGAAATTTCCGAAGCGCACCTTAACTGTTACAGTTCGAGCGCCAATCCCCTTACGGTTGAGGCTTCCGGCCACAGAATCACATATCCTGACTAGTTCTCCGCTGATACTATCCTGACTGAACAAATCGGTTGAAAATGTCTTTTCCCTGCCGATCGATTTTCGTGCACGGCTTTGGGTAACTTTGTCACCATCAAGACCCATCGCCAGAAGGTGCAGATTCTGTCCTGATTTACCCAAAAGCTTAACCAGTGATTTCTGTGGCACCTCTCTTAGGTCCGATACTGTTTTTATACCGATTCCATTAAGTTTTTCAAGGGTCTTGACTCCAACCCCCCAAAGCTCCCCAACCGAGAGGGGTTCCAAAAAACCTCTTTCCTCTCCAGGCCACACCACATATATCCCCGGTCCCTGAATCACTTTCCCATTACTAACTGATGGCTTAGCACGCTTCGATGCCAGCTTGGCAATCTGCTTGGTTGTGCCCACTCCAATGCATACAGAAAGTGAAAGGTCCTCAAATACATTTCGCCGGATCTGTTCTGCAATCTTTATCGGGTGGCCAAATAACATCGAAGCACCGCTGACATCCAGGAATGCTTCGTCAAGACCTATCGGCTCGATCTCATCAGTAAAAGTTCCAAGTATCTCCTGGAACTGATTGGAGAACTCCATATAACGGGAGTGCCTGCCGTCGACTATCACTGCATTCGGACAAATACGCCGGGCTATTGCCATCGGCATGGCTGAATGCACCCCGTAAGCTCTCGCCTGGTAATTAGCGGCGGCTACAACTCCCCGAGGTCCACTACCCCCCACAATAACCGGCTTACCAACCAGTGAGGGGTTATCCAAGATTTCCACTGCCGCAAAATAACAATCCAGGTCAGCATGAAGGATTGCTTTACTCGATCCCCAAGGCTTGGCCAGATCCGACATACTCACCTCCATTTCAAGAGGATTTTCCAAAAACAAGCAACCCGTGCATCTACTATTTTTTTCCTGGACCAGTGTTTATGGCTCTATCTTAGTTTCCGAGCCTAACCCTGTTATTACATAATTAGCAAAGGTGGACAATAGTCAGTTGTCTTGGCTCCCTGAATTCGGGATTTCATGGAAATAACCAGTCCGCAAATTCAATTATTTCTCCGCCGTACCATCGTTATCAAGCTACTTAAATTGATGACAACTGGCTGGACAACCTCGTTTATGTCAATTTTACTAACCATTAATCCAGACCCCTTGGTACACTAAAAATGGACAACTTCTCAAAATAAACCCGTATGGGATGCAGCTGATCCCGCTTACCAAGGAGAAGCTCTTATCGAAGAAAAAGGCCTCTATCTGTGCATGATTAGTGTCCACGGACTCATCCGGGGCTACGAACCCGAACTTGGGCGTGATCCGGACACCGGTGGTCAAATAGGGTATGTACTAGACCTGGTAAGGGCTCTGTCGAATAATGCTGGCGTTGAGAAGGTGGACCTTCTCACCCGTAAAATTGAAAGCCCAGAAGTAGCACCTGAATACGCCTCGGACACCGAAATTCTATCCGAAAATTCCAAAATTGTCCGACTCAGATGCGGCCCAAAAAAATACATTAAAAAAGAATCCTTATGGCCATATTTGGATGAATTTGTCGACAGAACTCTCCAGTACTTCAAAGCTCAAGACCGTCTACCTGACGTGATACATTCTCACTATGCTGACGCCGGATATATTGGATACCAGCTTTCAAGCATGCTGAACATACCTCAGGTGCACACGGGACACTCTTTGGGAAGGGTCAAGCAGCATTATCTGACAGAAAGCGGGATGTCAAAAACTCAGATCGAAAGACGTTTCCGGATTTCAAGACGAATTGAAGCAGAGGAACAAATACTGGAGCATGCTTCGCTGGTAATTGCCAGCACCAGACAGGAAGTCGATCAACAATACGGACTGTACGAGAGAGCCCAACCAAATCGAATAAAGGTAATCCCCCCGGGACTGGATCTTTCCAGATTTCATCCTCCCAACCGGGAATGGCAACCTCCGAAATCTATTCAGCACGAAGTCAACAGATTTCTAACAAAGCCAAATAAACCGATGATTTTTACTATAGCCAGGGCTGACAGGCGTAAAAATCTCGACGGTCTAATCAGGGCTTACGGGCAGTCACCCAAACTCCAGGATGCGGCCAACCTGGTGATCGTTGCCGGTAATCGAGACGACATCAGAGACCTGGACGAAAGTGCTTCACAAATTCTTACCAATATGCTGCTGGAGATCGACAAGTTCTCCCTGAACGGCAAGGTCTCAATGCCCAAACACCATCAGCCCGACGATGTCCCGGAATTGTTCAGGCTTGCCGCTAAACGAAGAGGGGTGTTCGTAAACTCTGCCATTACAGAAGCGTTTGGGCTGACACTGTTAGAAGCTTCTGCCAGTGGACTACCCATCGTCGGACCGAATGATGGTGGTCCGATTGACATAATTAGGCACTGTCGAAACGGACTCCTTGTGGAAACTCTTGACACCGAAGCACTTGGAGAAACTCTATACGCAGTGATTAGCGCGGGACCAAAATGGAGACAGTGGGCAAGAAATGGCCTGAGCGGCGTTAAAAACCATTACGCATGGGATGCACATGTTACTAAATACCTGAAAGAACTACGCCACGTGGTGCATTCCAATAGGAAGTCGATGCGAAAACGGATCGAGCTGCTGCACAAACCACCGCTTATCCACGCACACAGAATGCTGGTGCTCGATATCGATAATGTTTTAGTAGGCGATGACAAAGCGACTAGGAAATTAGTCGAATGGGTGAAAATACACCAAAAGGAGACCATTTTTGCGGTGGCAACCGGGCGCCCTTTACAAAGTGCTCTTGAAATACTCAAGACCAAAAAGGTGCCGACACCGGAAGTGATAATTAGCTCCGTAGGAAGCGAAATACACTATGGGCCAAAGATTCTCCCAGATATAGGCTGGGCAACCCACATTAGTTACTACTGGCGGCGCGAAGCCGTAGTAAACGAACTCAAGAAGATTGAGGGTATGAAATTGCAGCCCCGATCCAACCAGCGAGAATTCAAGATTTCTTATACACTACCGAAGGAGAATCCGCCCACTCCGGAGGAAATCTCTAAAGTCCTCGCGGAAGCTGGGTTGAGAACCAATCTAATATATTCCCATGGGAAGTTTGTCGACATCCTTCCACTGAGAGCCTCAAAAGGTAGAGCGCTGAGGTACCTGTCGTATAAGTGGGGAATACCTTTGGAGCAGATGCTTGTAGCAGGCGACTCGGGAAATGATGAAGAGATGCTCGAAGGTAGAACCCTGGGGATAGTGGTTGGAAACTATAGTCCGGAGCTGGAACGCCTTAGGGGCCATCACCAAATCTACTTTGCACAAAGCCAATACGCATACGGGGTAATTGAGGGGATTGAATATTATCGCTTTTGTTCAGGCCCGGATCACTACGGAGCTCCGGACAAACAATAGGCTGCTGGCAAACTGTCGCTAGAGTGATTTAGACGCTTCATTGGCACAACAACAATGCGCGCGAGTGCAACTCCAGTAAGGAAAACGGTTAGCTCATGGCTGAATTGGAATCATCAATGGCTCCCATAAAACCCAAAAGAGGCCTTGGCAAAGCTATTTTAATTTCTTCACGCCCAAAACAATGGACTAAGAACCTATTAGTGCTGGCTGCTCCGATTGCGGCTGGTTCAATAACCAGCCCCCGAATCATCATCCCTTCTATAGTCGCAATTGTTTCCTTCACTCTTGCCGCGTCCGGAATCTATATGCTCAATGACTCGTTCGACATAGAACTTGACAGAATGCACCCGAAGAAGTCATCTAGGCCAATTGCTGCGGGAGAACTGTCCAGACAGCTTGCATATGTAATCAGCGCAGTTCTGATAATCGCTGGCGTTTCCGTCGCCTATATTTATTCCGGCAATGACCTGGGAATGGTGATAACTATTTATGTGTTAATAAATATTGCCTATTCCAGATTGCTCAAGCACGAACCTATAGTAGATATTCTCTCTGTATCATTGGGGTTTCTGCTTCGTTCAATTGCTGGTGGTGTCGCAGATCATGTATTCCTTTCGAATTGGTTTTTAATCGTCGCTTCCTTCGGATCCCTTTTTGTAGTGGTATGCAAACGAATGGCCGAAGTTCAATTGTTAGGGGATGAAGCCTTTACACACAGAGCGTCACTTGCCAAATACCCCGAAGGTTTCCTAAATTATGTCAGGACTATCTCATCCGGGGTAGCCATGACTGCCTACTGCTTATGGGCTTTCGAAAAAGGTGCATCCTCACCAAAAGGCGCAATATGGATTGAAAGTTCGATCTTATTCTTCGTTGCTGCAATTCTTCGTTACTCTCTCCTGGTGGAACAAGGCCACGGGGGCGCACCGGAAGAAATGCTGTTTGAGGACCGGTCGCTTCAATCCATCGGTCTGATTTGGATTATCGTGTTAATAATTGGAATCTACGTAAGCAGGTAGGAAAGGGATTACCACAGTCAGAGAATTGAATACCTACGAGCAGAGGACGAGACTTGACCATAGAAAACACCAAGATTCTTACGGGCTGGGGAAGAACAAACCCAGTGATGAGTTCAAAACTGGAACTGCCAGTTAATTCAGATTGGCCTGCAATGCTAAAGGCTTTATCGAGTTCAGGAGTTATAGCCAGAGGACTAGGGCGCAGCTACAATGATGCGGCACAACTCTCAGGTGGATCTTTTATCGACACAACAATTTGGAATCAAGTTATACATTTTGATCCAGCCAAGGGAATCTTAACAGCCCAAGCTGGTGTCTCTTTGGATCAAATTATGAAGGAATTCTCTGAATATGGATTCTTCGTACCAGTGACTCCCGGTACCCGTCAAGTGACAATTGGAGGTGCTATAGCCTGTGATGTGCATGGCAAGAATCATCATAAGGATGGATCCTTTGCGCAATATGTAATGGCATTCGATTTGGCCACACCGACCGGTGTCGTAACCGTCACAAAGGAGGAGCATCCCCAATTATTCAACGCAACATGCGGTGGGATGGGTCTTACTGGCGTGATCCTAAACGCTACTATAAAACTAATCAGAATCGAAACCAGCTATATCAAAGTTGATACCCATAAGACAAAAGATCTAGACCAGACACTCTCGATGATGGAAGAGCAGGACCACAACTACAGATACTCAGTGGCTTGGATCGATTCACTGTCCCAGGGTGCTTCTTTGGGAAGATCCGTCCTTACCAGAGGAGATCACGCACTGCTTAGTGAGCTGGATGCACCTCTCAGAAAGGCACCGCTTGCGTTCAAACCCAAAGCCCTAATTTCCGCTCCTGATATATTTCCATCAGGGCTGCTGAATGTCTTCACTGTGAAGGCATTCAATGAGATATGGTACCGCAAGGCGCCAAATGCTGAGACGGGGGCTATACAACATAGCTCAGCATTTTTCCATCCTCTCGACTCAGTAAATAATTGGAATCGGATCTATGGGCCTCGGGGCTTTATCCAGTACCAGTATGTAGTCCCTTTTCCAGAAGTAGAAGTCGTCAGACGATCGCTTGAGCTGCTCACAAAACATAGAGCCGGCTCATTTTTGAGCGTACTAAAAAGATTTGGCAAGCCAAGTGGAGGGCTGCTCTCATTTCCAATCGAAGGATGGACATTGGCACTCGACCTACCTGTAGGCTCAGCACGATTGCCACGTCTATTAGACCAACTGGACCAGATGGTGCTTGAAGCAAACGGGAGAGTCTATCTTGCAAAAGATGCCAGAGTTCGCCGGGGAGTTTTGGAACAAATGTATCCGAATCTTAGCGAATTCAAAAATATTGTTAGTAGTGTAGATCCAACCAGAATCCTTTCATCCGACCTGACCAGACGGCTTGGGATTTAGACAATACGACTAAGGAAACCGAATACATTGAATGACTCATTCAGAAAACCTCAAAACGTTGTAGTACTGGGAGGTAATTCCGACATTGCATTCGCAATACTTAGGGAGCTGGCCAATGACCGACTCGAAAAGGTCGTACTGGCTGGACCAAACCAAACAACCCTACATGAAAGGGCCTCTGAGGTAAGTTCCCTGGGCCGGATAGAAGTGCAAATAGCAGCTTTTGACGCCATGGATCTGGCTCAGGTCAAAGCCCAAACTGAACTTGCCATGTCACTGGTCTCCTCGGTTGATTTGGTGATCATTGCCAGCGGCATACTGGGTGACCAATCGCATGACGAGACAGACCCAGTGGCGGTCGCAAAATTGATTTCGACTAATTTCACCGGCCCGGCCGCTGCCCTAACTGCGGTAGTTGAAAAAATGAAAAGACAAGGTAGCGGCTCCGTACTGGTCCTTTCCTCTGTTGCCGGAGCCAAAGTAAGGCGCTCAAACTTCATCTATGGTTCCTCTAAAGCCGGCTTGGACAGCTTTGCACTTGGATTTTCCGACGCACTATACAAGACTCCGATAACAATCACAGTCGTCCGTCCGGGATTCGTCAAGACCAAAATGACTCAGGCTCTAAAATCTGTTCCAATGTCAACTTCAGCTGAAAGAGTTGCTGTCGCCTCAGTTCGGGCGCTGGAACGTGGCTCAGAGATAATTTGGGTTCCTTCTTCCTTTAGAACCGTTATATTTATCCTCCGACACCTTCCAAGATCGATTGGAAGAAGATTACCGTTCTGAGTAAATAGCGGTCGACCAAAGCAAATGTCGGCTAAGTTTTACGCACAAAACAGATGCTACGGAGTTACCGTGATTCCAGTATAAGTAACTGGTTGCCAGCCAGGTGAAGTATTGGGGTCTCCCATGAATTTGGCGTCACCAAAGGTGTATACTCTGCCCAAAGAATCAAGAATGTAATAACCCAGCCCGTCCTTGGTTGCCGAAAATGAGGTGGCCCATGCCCCGTTACTTATCGGCTTACCCCCAAGTGAACCGTAAAACGTCGCGTCGCCAAAGGTAAATATCCCTCCATCGGAAGCCACCAACCAGTACCCTCTGCCGTCTGCAGTGGCTGCCATGCCATCTATAGGCTTGTTGAGCGGTTTGCCACCCATGGAGCCGTAGAAGGCAGCGTCACCGAATGAGAATATACCTCCGTCAGCAGCCACTAACCAGTAACCTTTACCGTCAGGCGTAGCTGCCATTCCGACAATTGGCTGATTCAGCGGTTTACCACCCATGGAGCCATAAAAACCGGCATTTCCAAAGGCAAATACACCCCCGTCGGAAGCCACCATCCAGTACCCTTGGCCATTAGGCGTAGCTGCCATTCCGACAATTGGCTTGTTCAGCGGTTTACCACCCATGGAGCCATAAAAACCGGCATTTCCGAATGTAAATATTCCCCCGTCGGAAGCCACCATCCAGTACCCTTGGCCATTAGGAGTTGAAGCCATTCCGACTAATGGCTTGTAAAGATATTTACCAGCCATTGAGCCATAACTGGCTGCATCACCAAAGGTCTCAACCCCTCCGGTCGCGTTGTCGATAAGGTAACCATTGCCCGGTCCGGTGGCCGCCCCCGAAGTGGTCGAACCGGACTGCGTTGGTGAATTGTTATTGATATTTATCGGACCCGAGAAAGAGAACCAGTCAGATTTCAATCCGAAATCATACTCAAAACTGTATCCATATAGGGAAACCGTGCCTGTTGTTCCAACAAGATTGAGTGACTCAACTCTTCCTCCCATGCTTCCAAGACCGTTTCTGGCAGTTACATCGATGCCAGTCAAAGTTCCAATTGAGGGATTCATCGCTTCAATGCTCGATATCGGAAGGGTTGTGGTCCAATCATGGTTTGGATTACAGGCATTTGTGATGCAAACGTTGTCGTATTGATCTATTACTGCTGGAAACGTACCCCCATAAGTCCAACCGCCGGTAGAAGCTGAGTACTCTGCTCTTGCAATAGCATTTGTGCTGTCCATCAACATGACTTCTCCGGCAGTGGCAGCTATTGCCTGATCGGTCACAGTGCTTTCATTATTCATTCCCAGGTAAACCTGACATTGGGTGCTGTCACATATATCGGCGTAGCTGGGACCACCTGGAGCCGTTACGTACTGACCTGGCGTTGAAAGCGCATACGACCGTGCCTCTACAGCTTGAACCATTAGAGACTGAAAACCAGCTGGCTGAGGCCCAACCGATCCCCCTGTTGGGAGGGAAGACATTGGTCCCATGGTACCCCAGTAAGAAGGTGACTCAGAGGGAACAACGCCTCGGAGATAGTCTTCCACGTCAACTACATTCACCGTTCGAGGAGAACCCATATAATCCGCAGCAACAATTTGACCGCGTAAAAATTCATTCCGCACCGGCGTGCACAGTTGTAATGCGTTAGCAAAGGTCTCCGTCGAATACGCTGTTGTCGGAGGCAAAGCCACAGCCTGAGCCTCTGCAACTGTTGCCTTAGACGTCCAGGCTGCCGAACTGACGTTACATCCGCTTCCAGTTCCTGGATTCAACGAGTCGATTTCCCAGCTTCCGGTGGAAAGCCGAATCATCCTTGCCGTCGCACCAGCTGCGAAACTGACGTTAGCAACAGTAAAGGGGGCAGCGTCAGTAACTATGATCGGATTTCCGTCGTTTTCTGTCATGACGACCCGAATATTAGAGTTGGCAACTGTGCTGAAATGAGTATTCGAAAAATAATGACTCAGTATCTGATTGGCACTCCAGCCACCTTCAACCGCGTAACCAAAAGCACCCCATTGTCCCCCACCTCTTCCATGCCCCCAACCATGGCCAGTAATGGTCAACGTACCCGTAGAGGTGGCTGATGCCGAGGACGTCCCAACCATTACAACAGCAGGCGCGGCGACCACTATCGCAGCTACTGAAATCTTGGCCAGTATCGAAAACCTTGTTTTTTTGCGCTCAGGGGCATGCATTTTGCTGTGTGATTTCATCCCCTGGCTCCGTTCAAAGCAGTTTCGACACGCGAATCCATTCGCATCATTCCTTCCCATCCATGGGACTTTCTCCAAAAACCTTAGCCAAGCTATCCTTACAAGGCTTATAATTCCACTATTGCAATTAGCGCAATTGTAATTTCATATACTTTATTACAAAAAGTGTAAGCTTGTCCACAGAAAGTGCTTTTTCGACTGTTAAGGAAATTCGACCTCGATATTCTCAAGGTCGAATTTAAAGTGACAACCGATAATCCAACGATTAATTCACAACAGTAAACCAGCAAAGCGAAGATCCAAAGCGTCTTCAACCTATGAACTTCACTGAACTGACTGCACCATCATTTCCATCGGTTCAATCAGGTAATGGGCGCTTTTGGCATACTAATCTGTGAAGAGCGCAGAAGAAGGGATCCTTTCATCGACTATGAGCCGACCAGACCAAGACCACACTAGCAACCAAGTTGGCGAAGAAAAACCTACCGAATTCCTTAATGGATCGGGAACGGCTGCACCAGTTAATTCCGGTCCCGAGATCAATAAATCCACCACAGAGTTTATAAGTCAGCTAAACGCTCAGATCGAGCGGGAGGTACGCAAAAAAAGGTCTGAGGGGGCCTTTCCTCCAGCGTTCGAACGCAGGTTGAAGATGATTTTTGAACAGCTTGTTCCACCGGGGAGCGGTAATGGCAGAAAAGATTTTGAAGCCCTTTTGCGCTCAAGCGACCGAGCCGCCTACTTTGACATTGACGTCCCCACCAGTTCTCAAAAACCGGGTGTGGCAAAACTAAAGAAGATACTGCGCATGACCCAAGCCTGGTATCTAAACTACCTGGCCCAGCAGTTGAACAACTTCTCGACAAACCTAATGCGTTTGTTATACCTCTTTGACACTCGCGTAAAAAAACTCGAAAGCTCAATTGAGATGAAATACGCGACCGATCCCAGAGGCCGCCTGGTAAAACCCCTATATCCAAACCTGGATCTACCAAAACCCCTCATTAATCTGCTCGGTTCACTTTCGGGAAGAGTCCTAGTCGCTGATTGCGGCAATGGAGAAATCGTATCAAAACTGATACAGGCCGGGCTTGACGCGTATGGAGTTGACAGCTTTGGCGAAATGTTGGAAACCCCGGTTGAGAAAGCGCTTGATCTTCGTTGGCAGACCATACCTGAACATCTGGCAGAGATTGCGGATAAATCACTGGCAGCTATTTTTCTTCAGGGTTCAATCGACCTAATTTCTTCGGTCGACAAGCTTTACCTGGTAATGGAATCACTAAGGGTGGCCAGCAATGACGCAATAGTGGTTATCGGTTCAATAGACCCTGAACACTACCGTTCCAGTGAACAATATGTAATCCAGAGAGATATATCCCCCGGAACTCCCTTTGAGCCAGAAACATGGGCATTTGTTCTCGACAGACTCGGAGTAAGGGAAATCTCCAGTTCAAAGGGACCCCACAGCTATCTCGTGTGGGGTAAAAGCGGTTCAAATAGCTCGGGAGACGATCTGTAGCATGCCTGAACATAGACTCCGAATTGATCAGGTGCTGCCTTCCTTCGCAGCTCGAGATGCAATCGGGTTCCACACACTGGAACTTCAAAAACTGATCCGATCGCAAAATATAGAGTCACAAATATATGCCGACGAGATAAAAGATGAGATGAGAGAGTTTGCCCGTCCGGTCAAAGAACTGTTCAGGACTAAATCAGACCAGTCCCGATACCTGATCTATCAAGCCTCAACGGGATCACCGGTGGCAGCCAAACTCTTGGAACGAACTGAACCTTTGATACTCAATTTCCACAACATAACCCCAAGAGAAATCTTAGGAAAATGGGATCCACAGGTGGGGATTATCGTTGGGGCTGGAGTCAAGCAATTAGGGCTGTTCAAAGATAGAATCAGCGGAGCAATCTCGGTATCGTCGTTCAATAAATGGTGCCTTGAACAGGAAGGAATCAAAGAGAATTCGTTAGTCGCCGCACCGTTCATTCCCGGCTACGATAAAACACCCGCTCCGCATTCCTCAAAAGACTCAAATACCAGTTCAAATTGGCTATTCGTGGGCCGAATTGCACCAAATAAAGCCCAGCATGACATCATAAAAGCATTCAGTGCGTATACGACCGGATGGGATCCAAAAGCCACCCTCACCTTAGTTGGTGCAATTTCATCCCAAATCTATTTTGACACCCTAATCAAATTGATCGAAGAACTGAATTTAACAGAAAGAGTGACTCTGACCGGACCAATTGACGCAAGCTCCCTTGAAAACCTGTATCAAAGTGCCACGGTGTTCATCTGTCTATCCGATCACGAGGGATTCGGATTTCCAATTATAGAAGCCATGCGGCACAGACTCCCTGTAGTCGCTTTCGCCAGCACCGCAGTCACTGAGACCGTAGGTGAAGCTGGAATACTGTTGTCCAACAAAGACCCAATACGCTGTGCTGCAGCCGTTGCAATGATTGAGAACAACTTGGATTTGCGCAAAAGCCTTATAACGAAATCAAAACGCCAGACAGATAAATTCTCCCACCAAGTCTCCGTAAAGGAGAATCTTGCAGCTTTAAAGTTCCTGATTCCACACCTGGCGGTCGCTGGATGAGAAGAGTGATGCAGTTTGTTCCCACACTTATGTCGGGTGATGCCACCGGAATGCACGCACTGATGATAGACAAATCCCTGAGGGAATTTGGAATCGAAACCAAACTTTATGTGGAAGAGGTAAAGCCTAATCAGATCGGAAATGCAACCCGTTTTACAAATTACGCTAAAGAAAACCGGCCAGACGATATCCTGATTTATCATCTTGCCGCACCTTCAGCCATTGCCGACTTTTTATCGTCGAGAAATGAAACCCTGGTGCTGATATACCACAACATTACCCCGGCAGCATTTTTCGAAAAATGGGATCAAGTAGCCGCCACCGGGCAAATATGGGCAAGAGCGCAACTATCGAGGTTGGCGCCAAGAACTACCCTTGCGCTTCCAGTCTCCAAATTCAATCAAAATGAACTTTTGGAACTTGGTTACGGCAAAAGTGAAGTTGTCCCAATACTTTTAGACCAGGCAGCCTCCGCAGCCGGGAACGACTCAAAAGTTGAAAACATGCTGCAGGACAACACAAAAAATGGGCGTGAGAACTTTCTCTTTGTCGGACGGTTAGTGCCCAATAAAGCGCAGCACAATCTGATTGCAGCCTTAAGCGCCTATAACTTCATCTATAAACGTAACGCTGTCCTCCATTTGGTCGGAAGGCCTTTCTCTCCCGAATATCTAAAAATGTTAAAAGAAGTTGCTCGTCAACTGGAAGTATCGGCAAACGTCAACTTTGCACTGGGCGTCAGTTCAGACCAACTGGCCTCATACTATCGTTTTTCCGATGCCCTGGTGAGCTTGTCGGAACATGAGGGTTTCTGCGTTCCACTGTTAGAAGCCATGCATCACGGACTTCCCATCGTCGCCTATAACAGTTCAGCGATTAAAGAAACCCTGGGAAATAGCGGACTGGTCATCAGCAGCAATGATCCAGTAACCACAGCAGTGGCCATGAATGAAATAACCTCCAATATTACCCTTAGAGAAGTATTGAAAAATGAAATGACAAAAAGACTTGAACAACTTGGCTTGGAAAAGTCACGAACCAAACTCTTATCCGCCTTAAGTGAATTAGAGCCCAGCCTTGCTCAAGTGGTGAATGTATAATGACAAACCTTCACCATCTTGCATTTGTCACGCCGAGATATGGCATGGAAGTAATCGGAGGAGCTGAATTCGGAACCAGAATGATGGCGGAAAATATAGCGCAACGTCTGGGAATCAAAGTTGAAATCCTGACTACGACAGCGATTAACACAGATACTTGGGACAACCATTATCAACCTGGCGAAGAACATATCAACGGGGTGCTGGTTCGAAGGTTTCCGGTGGACCGTGGACGAGATCCGGGGTTTTCGAGGCTCTCGGGCCGCTTACTTAAATATCCTCTGTCTGCAACTATGGAGGAAGCTGAATCCTGGATTGACGCTCAGGGACCTATCTCAAATGGTCTAATTGACGCTATCGGATCGTCAGAAGCCGATGCATTACTATTTTTTCCCTATCTATATCATCCAATGGTCAGGGGAATACCCCGTGTGGCGCAGAAATCGATCTTGATCCCTGCAGCCCATGATGAGGCGCCTGCATATTTGCCAATCTTTTCCAAGATGTTTCAATCCTCCCGGGCCATCATTTTCCAGACCAAAGCAGAAGAACGCTTGGTGGATTCAATTTTCCAGACAGCTCATAAACCACGGCTTAGGTTGGGTCTTGGCATTGAAGAATACGGCGACCGAATCAGCCCCCTCTCCGAAGTTGCACCGGAACTCGAAGGCATTCCATTTCTACTCACTCTTGGTAGGGTCGATCAGCTGAAAGGAGCTACGCTTCTTTCAGAACTGTTTGCCGAGTACAAACGTCGCAATCCAAGCAATTTGAAACTGGTATTCGCTGGACCTGTTACCACACAGCCGATTGACTTCCCGGACATTGTCACGATGGGAACGGTAAGCGACAAAATCAAATGGGCCCTTCTCAGTAATTGCACCGCACTAGTTAATCCTTCCGGATTCGAGTCGTTCTCTCTAGTGCTTTTCGAAGCCTGGTCGCAAAAGAAACCAATTCTTGTCAATGCTCAATGCGAGGTAACCAGTGATCATGCCATCGACTCTGGTGGAGGATTTGCATTCAGCGACTACCCAAGTTTCGAGGCACAGCTGAATCATCTCAATAATAATCCAGAGCTCCGTTACCAACTTGGGGAAAATGGTTACACCTATGCTCATAAGAACTACAGGTGGGATGTGATAGTTTCTAAACTCGAAACTTTTCTAACCGGCCTTTTCAAAGCCTGATAGGGACGGCCTCCCCATTTTGAATCAATTTGGGGTTGACCTTGAGATACCCGTTACTCTTACCATCTGAAATAACCTTAAAAGCGAGATCCTGATTCTGCCAATCGTAAATGTGCTGATCTCTGGCCGAGGTAAAGCCTACCGACACAGAAAACAAACCATCTCCCACGGGAACTGAAGGGAATGAAAATTCCAGTTCACCTTCTGTTCCAACTTCAAGGGGCTCAAGACCCATAACGTCTGAATCAGTGCCAAAAACCAAATCAGACTTCTGATCAAATAATTGTATGCCCACAATCACCCCGGAAATTGCCCTGGTGGCAGAGTATTGAACTTTAACAGTCATCGGATCGCCAGGGACAAGATGTCCCGAACCGGGAGTTGCAGGAAATTCGACCCAAATCCTTGAAACAGTAACTCTTTCATCCGGAGCCGAAGGCGACGAATCTAAAACAACCGTGGATCCCTCATCCAGCTGGCCCCTCGATTTCATAGCATCAATCATGGACGCCAGACCAGAACCCTTGGCTTGGAATTCACGAAGGATTGAGATTGCCTCTGGAGCTGTACCCTCTCCCACCACAGCTCCATGATCAAGGACAAACACCCTGCTGCACACTCGCCTGACAATATCAGGAGAGTGGGAGACAAAAACTATAGTCCTTCCTTCATCCTGGAACTCTTCAACCTTATCGAAACACTTCCTCTGAAAATTCTCGTCGCCAACTGCTAATACTTCATCCACAAGCAATATGTCCGGATCAACATTTACCGCCACAGCGAAACCCAATCTGGTGTACATTCCAGACGAGTAGTAACGCACTTGATTGTCGATAAATGGACCCAGTTCGGAAAAATCAACAATGTCGTCAAACCTCAGGTCAATATCCTTTTTAGCTACCCCTAAAAGAGCGGCATTAAGATAGATGTTCTCCCTCCCGGAAAGCTCTGGGTGGAAACCGGCACCGAGTTCCAACATCGAAGCCACTCTCCCCCGGACCCTAATTTCGCCACTTGTCGGCTGAAGAATTGCCGCAATGCATTTGAGCAGCGTAGATTTCCCTGATCCATTGTGACCGAGCAGTCCTACCGTCTCACCCTCATTCACGTCAAAATTTATATTTTTAAGGGCCCAAAACTCCTCATAAGGAATCTTATTGAGGTGGATGACCCGTTCCTTGAGCGAGGTGTACTTCTCATGGTATAGACGGAAATGCTTAGAAACGTTGTCAATCTCAATTGCCGCCTGCAAGTTATAACTCCTCTGCAAAATTGCCTTCAAGGCGTCCAAATATCGCCAAGGCACCTATGAACAAAAGAGCACTTACAACAATTACAATCAGCAGCTGCATGAAAAACCAAAGAGGAGAATAAGTAGGAAGAATATTAACCACCTGGCCGTTCAGCCCGACTGGAGACACTTTGGCATAAAGTGCTCTCTGGAAGGTCAAAACGACTACTGTTACCGGATTTAGAAAATAGGCCCACAGCAGGTGCTTTTGAGCAAGCCTGACTCCAAGCTCTTGAAACGGGTATACAACTGGAGTCGCCCAGAACCACGCGAGCAACACCAGTTCAAGCAGGTGTTGCGTGTCACGAAGATAAACATTGATTGCGGAAAGAGCTACCGCCAAAGCTCCAGCAAAAAGGATCAGTGCCAACAAAGCTACGGGCACCAACCAGACATAGGTTAAGGCCGGAGTGACCTGAAATATCAAAAGTGCCAACACCAGTACGGTAGCTTGAAGCAGGAAAAACACAAATGCTGCACCTACGCTCGAAAGTGCCAAAATCTCCCTGGGGAACGCCACCTTTTTGACTATTCCAGAATTGGCTACAACTGTAGTCGTGGCAGCAGAAAGCGCGTTTGAGAAGAAGTTCCACACCAACAGACCCGACAACAGGAATATAGCGTAAAGCGGCATTTCGTTTTTCAGGATTTTTTGAAAAACAATGTAGTAGATCACCAAATAAAGAGCGGGGTTAAGTAGAGACCATACGAACCCTAGTACCGAATTCTTGTACTTGATCCGCAGCTCTTTGCGCACCATCGAAACCAAGAGTTCCCTAAACGACCATATGTTCGCGAGCCTCTTCAAAATTGTTACTTTTGGACTCACTACCCTTATAGGCATCGATCCTGAACGAGATTCAGCCACCTTGCCACCGGATGTGCTGTCGGCTTGTTCCAACAAAGCCTTTCCTTCCGAATTCTTATTTTGGTTATTCCGCTTAAGACTTTCGCTCTGTTACCATCATAGGTGATTATCCCCTACTGACTGGGAACATCAGCTATCCTTTTGTCTCTATCTTTGTTGAAGAAGATCTGGTTATCACCTGATCTATAAATCCGTAATCTTTGGCTTCTTCAGCGGTAAACCAACGGTCTCTATCTGAATCGGCTGTTATAGTTTCAACCGTCTGGCCAGTATGCATCGCAATCCTCTCAGCCAGCATCTTTTTCAGGTAACCAATTTGTTCAGCTTGGATCGCAATATCAGCTGCCTGACCCTGAGCCTGCGCCGAGGGCTGGTGCATCAGTATTCTGGAATGAGGCAACGCATACCTCTTTCCTGGAGCTCCCGCACATAGCAAAAATTGACCCATTGATGCAGCCATTCCCAGGCAAATAGTGGCTACATCACAACTGACATATTGCATTGTATCGTAAATTGCCAGACCGTCAGTTACGGACCCCCCTGGCGAGTTGATATACAGTGCGATATCTTTACTCGGATCCTCAGCTTCGAGCAGTAAAAGTTGAGCGCAGATAGCATTTGCTGAATTCTGGTCTACCTGGGTACCAAGAAACACAATTCTCTCTTTAAGGAGGCGCTGATATAAGTCTGCACTTCTATCAGTGGACTGAATCTGCATTGTTACATCGGAACCAAATTGGGTCTGTAAATTTGACATACCATAACCCTACCAGGAAGGTGAAACTTTGAATTCCAATCTCTATGGTGAAAGAAAATAAAAAGACATAAAAATAGCTGCCATAACTGCTGACTTTAAAACTCAACCCGACCACCAAAGTGCGCCGTGCCAGCCAGCTGGATCCTAGCGTGGGAATCATATGACAGATCAATTCTTTAATTCCTGTCATAAGGTCTTATCAAATCATTCGAGATTATGTTCTCACCGTCAAGCAATTGCCAAGTTGCAGCTGTAAGGGTATTATTGGTTTCCAATCACAACTTTTAAACAAATCGGCTTACTGATAAGGACTGTTCAGGGAAATTAATGGGCAAAAGCCAATGGCGGAACAGAGACATTTGGTCAATTTCACTCTCTGCCGGATTTGCTGATGTTGGCTATCAGTCCGTACTGGCTGCCTTTCCACTCTTCTTAGTAATTCGACTTCACGCTCCGGTGTGGCAATATGGCCTGGCAATGGCACTAAGTTACGGTGGCGGGGCAATCTTCTCCCTGTTTGGATCCCGCCTTGGAGACCGCATCGGTCACAAAAAAACAGCACTCATAGGAAACTGCCTAATCCCGCTTCTTTCCCTTTCCGCATTGATTGCAAATCCAGCCTGGGCAATTGGACTCCTCACAGGTGGATGGTGGGCCCGCAACTTCAGAAGCCCATCGCGTCGAGTAATGCTCAGTGAAGCTATAACCGAGGAAGAACACCGAACCACGGTATTTGGGTTTCTGCATGCCCTTGATGTGGGCGGGGGTGCCGCTGCGGCACTTCTCGTCATCGTCGCACTCAGCTACCATCTTCAGTTCAAGTATCTGTTCCTTCTGACCGCGATTCCATTAGCGATGTCTTCTCTATCGCTAGCCAGGGCATCGACCGGAAAGAAAATCTCTCGTCCAAAACCAAATCAGGATAGCACTCAAAGTAAGACCCAGTTTCGGCATCCGAGAGAAGCCCGGGCCATTTATGCCGCCAGCGCCCTCTATGGATTCACTTTCTATAGCATCGGATTTCCAGTTTTGACCGTAGCTCAAAAGACCGGATCAAAAATATCAGGCATCGTGTCATTTCTTGTTTTCCAGGCGGTTTCGGCCGCAACCGGCTATCTGCTAGCCAGAAAACTTGGCAAATCCCTGGCTGCGAGATTTCGGAACCTGGGGGTGCTGGGCTATTTTGTATCTGGAATAGGGGCCATAATACTTATTTTAGATATCCACCTAAATCTGGGATTGCCGGCATATCTTCTCGGGTTAGCTGTCCTGGGGTTCGCACTTGGCGTGATCGAAACTTTAGAACCGTCATTAATTTCAGTAATTGCCTCGCAAGGAGGTTCAGGAAGAGGTTTTGGGGCACTTTCATCTTCAAGGAGTCTTGGCCTTTTTGTTGGCAACATCGTCATGGGACTGCTTTATCAAATAGGACCAAGCTGGTCATACGCCTACGCTGCAGTAATAGCAATAGCCGCAGCCACAATCATTTTGACAGCCTCTACCAAACTGGCCAGTGAACCGGCGGTAATTCCATAGAGTGGACTGGTTAAGGGATTCACTGAAAAAAGTGACAGCAGCCAGGACTGAAACCAAATAAAGCAGCAACGTAATCTCAAATGCGCCACTAGTATCATCTGAGTTCATGTTTCGCAAGTTTCTTAGATGCGAAACCAAGCGGGCGTGGCGAAATTGGCATACGCACTAGGTTTAGGTCCTAGCGCCGCAAGGCATGAGAGTTCGAGTCTCTCCGCCCGCACACAACATTCGTAATTGAAGTGAGATTGATATAAAAAGAAGAACGCCCCTCAGGCTCGGCCTTCCCAAGGAACGTTCTTCGAATTGTCTCTATCAGAGAGGTTGATACCCACCAGGCAGAGAAAGTTTAGGCTGTCGCTTTAGCTGATCCAACTGAACCCGAAAAGCTTGCCGATCCACTGTTGCCAGAAGATGTGCTGCCTTTGACATGTGGATGATGAGGCAACAATGGCCGAGTTCCAGGAGGTGGTGGAACCATAACAACCTTTGCCACACCATCAATTTCAACCAACCGTATATTGACCGAAATCTTCTTAGTGGCATCCGTTTGAAGTGCTGCTTCACTGGTTCGGACGAATTTGGTGCTGGAATTTATCGACGCCATCACAGCAGTTCCAGTGTCAGGCCGAGTTACTGAGATCGAACCAGACGTAGAAGAAGGCGTTATTGCGCTAAGTGGACCGTGGACGGTAATTATGGTTTTATAGCCTCCACCTTTGGCGTGAACCACTGTCTCAGAATATACCCCTTGTCCAAAGCGCATAAATCTAAATCTCCGGTGATGAGGCTTAGCAGGGCTTGGAGTCTTGGTAGTGCTCGATGCCGCCAGGTGCGTAGTCGGGACGTTGTTTGATGCAAGTGAAGTACCGCCTAACGCCAGGGCGCCAACGCCAATTGTCGTGGATGCAGCAACCGCAATCGAACCAACTAGTACACTCTTTTTCTTCATCAGCTTCTCCTCTGTTACGGCCGAGACTTCATTGTCCATCTAAGTCGGTTACTTTTAGCCGGAGCTATAGAAAACCTAAATAGTTGCTGTGACTTAAATTTGCCGCTTGAATACAGAAAATCAGCTCATGGACAACAAAGCGTCTTTGAATTGTTCTATAGCTCTGGCTCTATGAGAGTACTTGGCTTTCTCGGCCGAACTCATTTGGGCAAACGTGCGGCCATCCCCATCATCAGGTACGAAAATGGAATCATACCCAAACCCGTTTGCTCCCATTTCTTTATGAGAAATTGTTCCCCAACAGCAACCTTCAAAAAAGAGAGCCTCCTCAAACTCCTGAGAAGGAGAGCATAGGCATATAACTGTCGAGAAATAAGCCTTCCTATTTTCAACTTTCGACATCTCGGCCAACAGCTTTTGCCTGTTGGAATTATCGTCAGCATTCTCGCCGGCATATCTGGCCGAAAGGACCCCAGGCCTTCCATCGATTCCATCAACAAATAATCCTGAATCATCAGCGACCGCGTCCATATTCGAAAAATCTGCAGCGCTTCTAGCCTTCTTATAGGCATTTTCAGCAAGAGATTCTCCATCTTCGAAAACCTCCGGCAAGTTCCCCGGTGATATTATCTCAGCAATGCCAGCCAGCAACTCTCGAATCTCAGTAATCTTGCCCTGGTTGGTTGTAGCCAACAGTATTGTCCTCATTCACTCAACCTAGAGGCGAAAAAGTTCTGGCTTGGGACTTGCTATTTCCAATAGAACTTTTGACTGAATCTGCAATATATCCGCGATGCCGTGCTCTGCAAGCGACAGCATGTCATCCAGCTGTCCTTTGGTATACGGTGCATTCTCTGCGGTACCTTGAACTTCAATAAAGTGGCCTTCTGAAGTCATGACCACATTCATATCCACTTCAGCTCTGACGTCTTCGGAATAATCAAGGTCCAGATAGGCTGATCCTTCCACGATTCCCACAGAGACTGCAGCACACGACGAAAGTAAAACGTTAGGGCCTACCCGGTGAGCCTGCTCCATCCTGCTGACTGCATCTGCCAGAGCTACATAAGCTCCACATACCGATGCGGTCCTGGTTCCGCCATCGGCTTGAATAACGTCACAATCTATAATCAGTTGCTTCTCCCCAAGAGCGTTTAGATCGACGATAGCGCGGATGGATCTCCCGATAAGCCTCTGTATTTCCTGGGTTCTTCCGCTTTGTTTACCTTTGACCGCTTCACGACTGACTCTTTCAGGCGAGGAGCCCGGCAGCAATGAATATTCGGCTGTCACCCATCCCTTACCCGTGCCTCTTAGCCACGGTGGGACCTTTTCATCTAAAGAAACGGTACAAAGAACTTTCGTCCTGCCCATTGCCACCAGGACAGAACCCAATGCCATTTCGGTATAGTCCCGCTCAAATGTGCACTCTCTGATCTCATCTACCTGTCGCCCATCTCGTCTCATCTTTTATCTCCTGTCAAATCAACTTTTTTTGCTCCATTTAACTCTGGCCCTAGCAACCTATGACCCAATTCCTGAAATCGTTCGGGATCACCAGTAGTTAAAAATAAATATTCACCTTTAGCTTCAATTGGCGCCGATAGCGAGGTTTTTTCAAGTATTTCCTTCACTTCAAAGGCAGTTTCTTCCGCAGACGAGACCAGAACCACGTCTCTGCCAACCACATTTTGAATGGTGCGGGCAAGAAAAGGATAGTGCGTGCACCCCAGCAAGAGAGTATCCACCTTGGCAGACGATACCGGATGCAACAACCTTGCCGCCAATACCATCACCTGCTCTGAATCTGTCTCGCCAGCCTCGACAAACTCCACAAAACCTGGACAGGCTGCACAGGTAAGTTCTATCGATGGATCGATGCTGCCAATGGCATTTTGATATGCGCCTGATGCAATCGTACCAACCGTTCCAATCACACCAAGCCTACCTGATTGCGAAGCTCTTATCGCAGAGCGGGCTCCAGGTCCTATTACTCCGACCACCGGAACCCGAAATCTTTGTGTCAGCGAGTCAAGGGCAACTGCGGACGCTGTATTACACGCTACTATCATCATCTTGATGTCATAGGCACTGACTAGGTACTGCGCAATCTGATGAGAAAAACTTATAACTTCAGATGATGGGCGGGATCCGTAAGGGTACCTTGCAGAATCTCCGAGATACACCAAAGACTCGTTGGGCACCAGGTCAACGAGCGCACGCACAATGGTAAGGCCACCGAAACCGCTGTCAAAAATCCCAATAGCACGTGAATCCATCCCGCCAAGTCTACCCACTGGTAAGCAAGTGAAACTGCTCTGCGAAAGGTATTCAATATGCTTTATTTACACTTAGATCCTCTGTTGCAAAATCTTTGATTACAAAATAAACCAAGGACAAGTCCATTTACTGATCGGCACCCAAATCAATTCATTTTTTACCTTAATCACATACAGCCATCTCAAAAGCGAGATGGCTGTATGTCCTAAATGTTTGATTCACAATGACTAGCTGACCAATGCGTCAACTTTTGCCAGAGGAATCTCACCAGTTATGTCGTCAAGAGTACGATTTGCAGTCTCGGGTAAAACCAGGGTTACCAGGAATCCAACAATTGCCATTCCAAAAGAGAACTCTAAAGCGCCGGCAACTCCCAAATGTGCTTTCAGGATTGGGAAAATATACACTCCAAGAAATGCTCCGAACTTAGCGATGCCCGCAGAAATACCGTGCCCGGTAGATCGCGCACTGGTCGGATACACCTCTCCAGCCATCACAAATGTTGTGGTATTTGGACCAAACTCAGCAAAGAAATAACTAAGACCAAACAACATCAGGAATGGCAGTAGCAGGGTGGTGATGTTTGGAATGACTCCGATCAGCAAAAAGGCAAGTCCCATGAAGAAAAACCCTATTAGTTGAAGACGCTTATGACCGATTCGATCCATAAAAAACGCTGCCAAAAAGTACCCTGGTACCGCAGCGATGGAAAATACGATCAACTGCAGTGCAATCGCTTCCGTCAATACTTTAGATCCAGATGAACCAAGCACGCTGGTGACAATGAGCGGAGCAGATACTGAGTTACCGTAATATGCATAGTCAAATACAAACCATGACCCTGCGGTCCCTAGCAGGTAGAGAAGATACTTCGGATTGGAGATAAACTCTCCGAAAGACAGCTTCCTCCTCGCCTCAGAAGCATTCTTTATGCTTATAACGCCTTCTGAGAATTTCGAAATCGCAGCAGCAGCTTCAGTTGCCTTCCCCTGGACTCTTGCCAAATATCTTGGAGACTCGGGCATCTTCCGCCGCAGGTAAATTACTCCTGCCGCCGGAACGGCTCCAAATCCAAGCATGATTCGCCAGGCAATGTCAGGATTAACCTTTGCAGCCAAAAGAGCCAGAGCAACAACATAGCCGGCAACTGTACCAAGTGCCTGCATCGAAAAAACCAGGCCAACCAGTTTGCCGCGGTTTTTCTTGTTAGAAAACTCGCTCATCAGAACGGCAGACATTGGGTAGTCACCGCCCACTCCAATTCCCAAAATAAATCGGAATACCAGCAACCAGATAAAAGATGGAGCGAAAGCAGAGAGAAGTGCCCCGACCACCATTATTGCTGCTTCAATGCCGTAAGTTCTTTTACGGCCGAAGACATCGGCAATTCTCCCGAAAAAGATCGCGCCTAAAAAGGCTGACAGTAAGGTTATGGAATTTATTAATCCAGTTTGGCTCGCACTTAGACCCCACTGCTTAGCAATCAGAGTAGTTGCAGTGCCGATAATAAAGAGATCATACGCGTCAGTAAAGAACCCCATCCCTGCGGTAAATATTGACTGAGTATGGAAGCGACTGATTGGAGCCTCGTCCAGCGCCTCAGAAATAGAACTATTTTGATTCACACAAATCCCCTCTAATGGAGCTATTCAGTTCTAGCCAAATACCAATATTGGCTAGCTCCATTTTGACTTGACAAGGTGAACCCGAACTTACGGGAATCAAAACTCTAGATGAATTCTTTAAAACTCAAGGTTAACTTTAGGTAACAAAGCTGGAAACAACCAGTTCAGCTAGGCTCAAAGGCGCCATGGAATTGCCCCTTTGAGCTAAAACTCTCTGAGAGTCCCGCTGTATTCATCGTTTAGATCATCAAACAGTCTGACGGAGGGATCTTTAAGATGAATCGTTCTGCGAACGCCAATCACGCTTCTGTAATCAAAAGTTAAATTCAACTGTAAAATTTAGAAATATATGATTTTCTTGGCCCGCTCAGTCACTTGATCAATATCGTCAGTCCAAGCACCGGTCGACAGATACTTCCAACCACCATCGCAAACTATGGTTACAATGGTACCCTCTTCAATCAGATTTGCACACTTGACAGCACCTGCCATAATTGCCCCGGAAGAGATTCCGACAAACAATCCAGCATCTACCAACTTCCTGGTCCACTCGATTGACTCCTTGGGGCCAACCACTGTCTTGCGGTCAAGCAGATGCTCACCATCGTTATCGATGAAGATTGGCGGGATATACCCATCGTCCAGGTTTCTTAGCCCATCAACCATCTCACCCGAAGGAGGCTCGATAGCCCAAACTTGAACTTTTGGATTCTTCTCCTTCAAATATTTTCCAACACCAATCAAAGTTCCTGAAGTTCCAAGCCCGGCAATGAAGTGGGTGACTTCCGGCACATCGTGCCATATTTCCGGTCCAGTCGATTCATAATGGGCTCTAGGGTTGGACGGATTTGCATATTGGTAAAGAAAAACCCACTCCGGATGCTCTGCAGCCAGCTTTCTAGCCATCCTGACAGCCCCGTTTGAGCCTTCTGATCCCGGCGACTGGATAATTTCCGCCCCCCACACCGACAACAGCTGGGTCCTCTCGACAGAAACGTTTGAAGGGAGCACTATCTTGAGGTTATAGCCCTTTACCTTGCACACCATGGCTAATCCAATGCCGGTATTACCCGACGATGGCTCGATCAGCGTTGAACCAGGCTGCAGCAGTCCCTCTTTTTCAGCCTGCTCGATCATAGCCAAAGCAATACGATCCTTGACGGACCCACCTGGATTTTGGCCCTCCAGTTTTGCAATTATGCGTACCCGAGGGTTAGGACTTAATTGGCTTATATCTATCATAGGGGTTCTGCCAATTATGTCTAAAACACTGGAGTAGACGGTCATATCAGAACTCTTTTCTCTATCGCACAATCTATAGTGACGCTTTGATAAATCGAATATTCAGTTCAAATACGGATTACAGAGTTCCACCAGCAACTGCCGGCAAAATCGAAATCACGTCACCATCAACAACCTTGGTCTCTAGTCTCTCTAGATACCTGACGTCATCGTCGTTCAGATAAACATTGACAAACCTGTGCAATGTACCGTCCTCGGCTATTACCTGTGCACCTAGTCCAGGAAAGTTATTAGTGAGATCTTTCAGTACCTCACCTATGGTCTCTCCTTCTACGGATACAGTGGCTTGACCACCAGCTGCAGACCTTAATACTGTAGGTAGGCGAACTTCGATTCCCACGATTCCTCCTGAATGTTGACTTAACTGATTATTATTCTAGCAATTAAGACTAACAACAGACTCTTCTATTATGTTCCCTTCAACGATGGCAAATGATCGCACAATAGGATCTTTATGCTTTAATGACACTAATACGTAATGCCAAGAAGGATCTGGCGCCTGAGCCACGTCGGTGGGTGATGGAAAAGCTTCAGAATGAGTATGAGAGTGAACCACTCCGATGATTGACATGTCTTTGGATTCCGCATCACGATCGGCCTTCAAATAGTCCCCTGGATTTACGGTATAAATTCGAGCTGAAGCAGCATCATTTCGAGTCTTATAAAAGACCTCAACCTGGTCACTTTTCCCAGCAATCAAGCCACATGCCTCCAAGGGATACTCCTTTATGGCGTGAGCAATCATCTCTTCAAGGTATATTTGCGAAATAGTAAGCACTATTCGAAGGATAGTTTGGTGAGAGAGCTATGACATCCAAAAAACATAAACAGGCTAAACAAAACAATTTATCCACTGGGATAAAAATCGTTGCTCAGAATCGCAAAGCTCGCCACGACTACGAGCTTCTCCAAACATTCGAAGCAGGACTGGAACTAAAAGGATCCGAAATAAAGTCGATAAGGCTTGGAAAAGCACAAATCAGAGACGCCTTTATCAGGGTCGACAACGGCGAAGCATGGCTGATCCAGGCCCACATACCTCCATATGATTTTTCACACGGCTTTGGGAGTCACGATCCTGACAGACACAAAAAGCTGCTGCTACATAAAGAGGAAATTGAAGAACTGTCTCAGAAAACACAACAGCAGTCACAAACGATTGTGCCCATCTCGATCTATCTCAAAAACGGAAGGGCAAAGATGGAGATAGCTCTGGCAAAGGGTCGCAAGAGCTACGATAAAAGAGCTGCAATCGCTCAAAGGGATGTTCTGAGAGATACCCAACGCGAACTATCCATGGCAAGAAGAAGATCCTAACCGCCTTTTCCGACTAAGCTTTAAACCTCAAATAATTTACCCAGGGGGTGACAGGCTTCGACTTTGGTCGTCGAGGTAGGAGAAGCGAGCCGTGGTCTCCGAATCCACGTTAAAGAGTCGGAATCATAAAATAAACGACGAGCCACAACTCGCCCTTGCCGCTTAATAAGTAGGCAACGTTCAGCCACCTTCAGTTCCACGGGGTGTGTCTGAGCGACGATTAGTGGAACTTACCAATGCCGTCACTCCCAATGGCGGCTCAGGGACACTCTTTTGGGATAAGCCATACAATGGGTGATAGAGACCATTGAAGGCCGACAACACTCCTCTATCTGCGCTCGGAGAAGCCCTACTGAGAAGCTGAAGGACGCGGGTTCAATTCCCGCCACCTCCACCAGATGTTTGACGTTCAAACCGACGTCATAAAAAATCAGTACTACTGATATGAGACCCTTCGGCTACCAGGCAGGAGGGTCTCATGCTTACATAAATGTAGCACGGCAAAGGTAATCCCACCTGGCGGCAAGAGTAAGATCTAGCCCATTCTAATAAGTCTTCGAATTCTGGCATTCTGTAATTGAATTGACATTTGGCCGCAACCGAACACAACTATCTCCTGAGGTATAGTTCACGAACTTCCAACCGATTTAAGGAAGGCGCCCACTTCCGACGGTATGGCGCTTGCAGTAAGCATCACCCCACTAGGTGGCTGGTGTTTTTTTCCACGACCTTAGATCAAATTCGGTGATTGTTTTGAATCAGTAAATCGTGGCAGCAATTGATCATAGAGACACAGATAAATCTGTGAGCAAATAGCTTTATTTGATAGGTAAAACTAAGATAATACGGGCTCTGACCTGGTATAATAGTAGCTTAGCTGCTGTTTTCCAGAATGGGTTCCCAAATGTCTTTAGGTACTACTCCAGAAGTGGAGGATCTCTATAGCTCATCGGCAAGGCTGTGCGATGACGCTCTATCTGATACCTCGATCTTCAAGCTTTTATACCGCTTTGGTGATGAGATATTTCCTGATGAATTCTTCTGCGATCTCTATGACAATCTCGGACGGGCATCAATTCCTCCACGGATACTGGCTACCGTAATGGTGCTACAGCGCCTCCATGGGCTATCTGATAGAGAAGCGGTCAATGCCTTTACCTTCGATATTCGCTACAAGTACGCCTGTGGTGGCCTTCCATATGAATATCCAGGATTCGCCCATACAGTATTAGTCGACTTTCGGGCACGCCTGGCTGGCTCAGACTTCCCCACACGCATCTTTGATAAAGTACTTGAGGTGGTATCGCGTGCCAAGTTGGTCAAAGAGACAAGGGTGCTCGATTCCACCCCTCTTTACGATGCAGTGGTAACGATGGATACCGTCACTTTGTTACGTCGTGGGATTAGAGGTGTCTACAAAGAATCAATCTCCAAGGAGTCTGCCTATAAAGAAGTGGTATCTCGCCTGATTGAAGTGGACCGACATCTACCGAGTGCCAAGCCTATTATCAACTGGGATGATCCCGTCGAGCGGGATGAACTTATAAATGAAGTCGCAAAAGATGCCAGTATCATTCTGGATTACTTTGAATCTAAGCCCACCCATAACGAACTTAGAGAGGCTCTGATCTTTCTCTCTGCAATTATGGGGCAAGACTTAGAAGTATTAGCTGATAGATATGTCATTGCTAAACGTGTGGCCAAAGACCGCATTATCTCCTCGGTAGATACAGATGCCCGTCATGGACGCAAGTCCTCTAAAAGTCGCTTTGATGGCTACAAAGCCCATATAGCAATTGACCCAGAATCTGAAATCATCACTGCAGCCAGTGTTACCCCCGGCAATGTCCATGACTCAAGTGCCGCCCTTGATCTCATTGATGAAGATACCAAAGCGGTATATGCAGATAATGCCTATGGCAGCGGGGAACTTGTCAATCAATTCGAACAACGCTCAATTGAGGCCCATATAAAGGCCAAGTTCCCAAAGCGCATTGATGGTCTCATTCCAAAGAGCGACTTTGTAATTGACCTTGATAAAGGGAGCGTTACCTGTAAAGCTGGAATCACCATTGGGATAAGACCCAAAAGAACCCTAGATGGAGCAAGAGCAGCTTTTGGTAAGAACTGCAGTAGCTGTTATCTCGTTAGTCAATGCACCAAATCCAAATCAGGACGAACTATTCAAATATCTCCATTCGAACAACAGCTACAACAAGCAAGACTCAGATTTGCTGATCCGGCTTTTCGACAAGACTACAGAGAGATCCGTCCCAAAGTAGAACGTAAACTAGCTCATCTAACACGACGTCTTCATGGTGGACGTAAGGCAAGAGTACGGGGAATAACAAAGGTAACTGCTGACTTTCTCTTGCTGGTTGCTGCCCAAAATCTTGCCAGACTTGCAATACTGGGAGTAATTCCCCCAGAATCTCCACATGTAGTGCCCATTTGATGGAGAAAAAGGGAGAAATCCCACCAGCTGGGAGCAAATGAGCTTCAACTAGAACACATAATGCTATTTATAAAGCGAATATCTGAGTAAATTCAAGACTAAATTCCAGATTTACAGGTCGCTATGACTTGCGTATCCTTGGTCAAGGTTGAAAGAGCTAAATTACACCAGCCACCTAGCAAAGGTACGAGCGTCAAGATCATATCCCAACAAACTCAGACAGAGCTTATGTAAGCAAAAGCTTTCAGGTGAACTTGTGATGAGCCACCATGTTGACGAGCTGCGTAAAGCTCGAAGCGGCTCAAGGAGCTTGAAGACGAACTGCAACTCACAAAGGATGCCTGCGCTTGGTTTGACCAAGAGGTGATATTGAGTCCAAAAGGAAGTACCAGGTCGTAGCTGGATTGTGCGATCTGGGACATTCATCACGGAAAGCTTGTAGGGTAGTTGCTGATACGCCCCGAAAATTCTGGAGACTCTTAGTCTTGGGTTAAAGGAGTCGTCATTATGGGAAAGATAAATAGGTATGCGCCAGAAGTTCGTGATCGAGCAATCCGTATGGTCACTGATCACCGGGGTGAGTATCCGTCAACTTGGGCAGCCATTCAGTCGGTGTCGCAGAAATTAGGTATGACACCTGAGACACTCCGCGCCTGGGTGCGTCAGGCTGAGATAGATACCGGTGACGCTAAAGGCATAACTACTGATGAGAAGGAGCACAATCGCCAGCTTGAGCGTGAAGTCATAGAACTTCGTCGGGCCAATGAGATATTACGAGCGGCATCGATTTTCTTTGCGACCGAGTTGGACGGTCCAAGCATGAAGCGACACAAGTAATCGCTTTCATAGATCTGAACAAACAAAGATGGGGAGTCCAGCCGATCTGTAGAGTTCTGCAGTTTGCTTCCTCGACCTACTATGCCCATAAATCACGAGTCCCTTCAGCCAGGTCGCTACGTGATGAATTGCTGAAGATAGAGATAAGTCGGATTCATAAGGAGAATTACGCTGTTTATGGACTTAGAAAGCTCTGGGCTGCACTCAAGCGTGAAGGTATTGATATTGCACGTTGCACTACCGAACGGCTGATGGCTGAACTTGGTATTAGTGGAGTTAGACGTGGAAAAACTTACGTTGTAACCACAATTGCAAATGAACTTGCTGAACGACCAAAAGACCTTGTCAATAGGAGATTTATATCTAATGGTCCAAACCACTTATGGGTGGCGGATATCACTTATGTCAAGACAAAGATCGGCTGGGCATACGTTGCCTTCATTACAGATGTATTTTCAAGAACAATCGTAGGATGGAAGGTTTCTGCGTCACTCAAGAGTGACCTGGCAACCGATGCTCTTGATATGGCCACCTATCAAAGAGTAGTGCGACCTGGTGAATTGACCCACCATAGTGATTATGCCGAGGTTTTCATTAAGCCGAGGAATCAGAGTTTGGCCAGCGTAGGCGTGGCTTACTGACCAATTTCTCGGCTT
>JAJZLS010000080.1 GCA_021803345.1 Actinomycetes bacterium | reverse complement strand
TCACAGGACGTGGAGGGACACTGCAGCAAAAGCCTGTTAGGGCTGAGCACAGCGGCCCAGCGAAGCGTCAACTCTCTGAAGGGCTGGTGGCGTGAGCTGCTGGTTCTTCATGAATCCTCTTCCTTTAGGGAGAGGAGAGGTCAACTTGGCCCCACCGTTCAGAAAAGAATACACATTCAACTGGCCGCCCAACGATCTGGCTCGTTCATGCATTCCAACCATTCCCAGATGACCGGAATCGTAATTGTCAAACATCTCCGGATCGAATCCCCGACCATTATCTGATATTTCAAGTTCTAGTGCCTCTGTAGCAAATTTTACCGAAACCGAAAGAAAAGTGGCCCCGGAATGCCGGACCGCGTTGCTGGCAGATTCCTGAACTATTCGAAAGGCACCCAACTCGATCTCTGATGGCAAACGAACCTGGTTTCCAAAAACATTGACATCAATCAAGATCCCTGACTGCTCCTCCAGCTCCGCCAACAGACTCTTGAGTGCAGGAACCAAACCCAACTGATCAAGAGCCGGAGGCCGCAGACCTGTAGCTATAGCCCTAAGCCCTCTGGATGCATCCAACACATTCTCCCGCAACTCAGCCAATGCATCGGAGTACTCAGCTGGACGTTCCTGACCCTCGGCAAGAGTCCCCAAACGCCGTGCAATGTGCATCAGCACCTGAAGTGGTTCATCATGGAGCTCTCTTGAGAGACGCAAGCGCTGATCCTCCTCAGCCTTTACCACCATATCAGCATAACGCCGGATCCGCAGGCCCTCTAGCCACTCCCTTGTCACATCTTCCAAAACAATCTGGACTTTGGCTTCGTCTCTGTCGCTGGCTATCTCCATCAGATTCAACCTATAGTTGCGACTTCCACCAACTGTTATAGTCTGATCTCCACCACGGATCTCCTCACCCAACACCACAGAACCTTCTCTTCCAATCAAATCCTCACCGAAGAGATCGAGTGCCGCCAGGTTGGCGTTGATGATTATCCCAAAATTATTCAAAATTAGAATCGGGGAGATGTTGGTATTGAATAACTGTCTATAACGCTGTTCGGTCATCGACAGTTCCTGAGCAGCTGTTTCCACCCTTGCATTTGCTACCCTCTCGGCTTCCACATTTTGGCCTACAAAAAAGCCGACTCCGTCTACCAATAGCAAATTGACAAGATCACTGCCGGAGTGCCCCATGTCGTGAGGAAGAAGCAGGTCTGGAAGCCAAAGGATGCTGGCCCACATCGCAGTGGCGGCCGATCCTGAAAGTCCGTACCGCAGTGCAGAATAGCACACTGGAATTATTAGAAGAGCTACCGGAATTCCACCAGGGAACGCAGAAAAATTGGAGTAGTAAATATCCACCAATAAGTGGAGAGCTGCTATAAAAATAACCGACCCCTGAAGAACCCAAAACCGGGCGTCCCTAAGTGGAGGATGCAGAGCGCCACGAAGTACGGCTACATAGTCAGCATGAGTCGGTCTATTCATCGTCTTCGTTGAGTGGAATCAGGTGCTTGCTCAATGCATACAGAGCAGCTTCGGTCCTCGATGACACATGGAGCTTGGCAAGCACATTTGAAACATACCCCTCTACCGTCCGCAATGTAAGTCCCAAACTGCCAGCAATCGCCTTATTACTCATTCCCTTTCCTATCAGTCGCAAAATATCGACTTCCCTGGGTGTGAGTTTGGCCTCATCTCTGCCATGACTAGGTTGCCTTCGACCTGCAAATCGCATCGCCACCGAACCACTCAGCACAAAATCACCAGCTGCAACTGTCCTGACCGCATCCACCAGCTCCCTACCAGTTGCGGTCTTTAGAAGATAGCCCGCAACCCCCAACTCGATCGCCTCAGCCACATAGGCATAGTCATCGTAAGCGCTTACAATCAAAACCCTAATTGTAGGGTGTTTAGCCGCGGCAAGCTTGGCAACTTCAAGGCCACTTATATCAGGAAGATTCACGTCCAAAAGCAGCACGTCCATACCAAGGCGGTCCATTAACAGGTTTGCCTGTACCCCTGTGGAAGCCTGGCCCACCACCGCAATATCCGACTCGCGCTCCAGTAGCTGGACCGTACCCTCACGCACCAAAGCGTGGTCATCAACTATTAGCACCCTTATAAGACCGTGCTCACCGACCGGAGCAGCCGACGCGTTAGGGAGCGAGCCCATGACAATGCCCAGTACTTATAAAGGTTAGAAAGTTACCAGGTTCCAGATACATCGGCAACCCCTATCATTGACCACGTGGGCATCGATTCGATACTCACAAGCATAACTTCTTTCAGTCAAAGGCACTCTCACTGACAGTCACCGATCCCGATTAGTCTCATAACAGTTGCCACCCATGACCATTGACGGAAGACCTATCCAATCACCACAATTTCATTCCCCGGTTGCGCTTGCCTCCCCTCGCCTCACTGCGAAGCTCATAGTCTGTCGGTACTTTCGAGCTTATGCTTTGTCTGTAGTCCCGGACTGGCATCTCTTTTCTTATACAAATCTAAAAATATCAGGCACCTGCAAATATACCTACACATCGAACTCTACTAGTGAAAGTAAACGATCGCGTACGTAAATTCTCCTGGTACCTACACCGGAAACCTTGGTGGCAGCCCCCCTGGAATTTCTTCAACAACGCGGTGTATATCGAGTTACCTACTAGTGGCAGTTCGCATAAGGTGAAACTGTGTTCAAGACTCTTCATCTAGGAATCACAAGGGAAGGATCACCTTCACAAGTAATCACTCCCTCGATCCTTTTTGAAGCGGTGTTTCGGGCTATAGGAGACGGGAAACGAGGCAGTGCTGTGATCCGCAGACCATCCATAATCGGCAAACGAAGTTGGATTTATACGGTCAAGGCTTTGGCATTATTCCAAGTCACCTAACGATAATAGGAAAGAAGGTCGTCATGAGACGTAGAGCTTTCGATACATTAGTTAGTGCAGTAGGAATGTTTTTGGTGCTGGTATTGATCGTTGCTGGTTCACTATTAGCCTGGGGACACTATTACATCGGCAATCAGGTGCATACTCAGCTGGCTTCGCAACAGATATATTTCCCAGCTGCCAATAGCCCAGCAGTTGCAGCTCCGGAGTTCGCGGCAATGAGACAATATGGTGGGCAACTGCTGACAACCGGTGCACAAGCCGAAGTATATGCAGACCACTTCATCGCCAATCACATCAAGGAGGTTGCCGGTGGCAAAACCTATGCCCAGGTGTCCGCTCTGGCCATGCAGCAGCCAAAGAACCAGACGTTAGCCAACCAGGCCAATACTCTGTTCAAGGGTGAGACACTCAGAAGCATACTTCTAACAGCGTATGCTTTTGACACCATAGGGATGATAATGGGGTACGCATCGATTGGAGCATTTGTGGCCGCAGCAGTCCTGCTTGTACTTTCGATATTCGGTCTCTATCATGCAAGGAAGACCGATCCAACCGAGGAAATTCTTATCCCCGAACCAGACTTTCAGTCCGTTAGAGCAAGCGCCTAGTCCCAATCTTAAATAATTATCAACTACCACCAACTCTGTCACCCTGGCCATGAATCGACCAGGGTGACTCTATGTAAAACTTTCTATTTCGGTTTGATATGTAATGAAGTTAACGTATAGTGTTTTACTTAACGATTCCGATCAAAAACAGCCCATCTGGAGGAATTAACAAAAAACCTAACTAGCGCACCTTTCGCGCCCTGACCCTGGTCACATTAATATCAACTTATCTTCTAATAGTCCTCGGCAGTACCGTAAGAGTTACCGAGTCCGGAATGGGCTGTAAGGGCTGGCCGCTCTGTTCTGGTCAGATTGGTCCAATTGACCAGTTCCATCCGCTGTTGGAACAGTCACACCGCTATTTGGCCAGCATCGTAACCATCCTTATTTTTAGTCTGGCCATTGTTACATGGCGCTCCGGGCAAAAGGGGCAAACACCTTAGACCATTTGCATTAGCCGGAGTCGGACTAATCGTTGTACAGGTCGCCTTGGGTGCAATCACAGTAATCACCAACAACGCCCCAGTGACAGTTGCACTACATTTGATCGTTGGACTTTTGTTCCTGGCTGTAATTACCGCAACAACGGTCAGGGCCTTCTTGGGCGAACAAAGCAGATTGTCCCAAGGTCAGAGGTTGAGCGAAGATCGATCTGGGCATTGATTGGTCTCTTTTTCGTCCTAATATCGGGTTCACTAGTGGTAAATGGAGAGGCGGAGAAATCCTGTCCTTCATGGCCGGCCTGTTTCGGCTCACACACAGCGGGCGGCCTGGTCGATCTACAACTCATCCATCGCTTGGTAGTGCTAATTGGCGCGATACTTGTTGCCAGCTATACCATACAAATAATTAAAAGAAAAGTGGTACCAAGATCACAGCACCATCTTGCTGTGATTACAGTGGTGCTACGAATCTTGCAAATTGCGCTGGGAGCTGTCGCTATACTCAAAGCTCCGGACTCTCTGGCCGATGTTCATCTGGCAATGGCCGCTGCTCTGTGGAGCGTGGTGGTAGCGATGGCTACTATGGACAGCCTTGACTACCATAAATCTGCCACAGTATGGTGACCGGCAAGAGCCAGCGACACCAGGATTGCAATCAGTTCAGATTCACTAAAGCGTTGCCCGTCAAATTCATCGACACAAAGATGGCTCAAGAAGTCATCACCTGGGTTACTGATGCGCCTGCGTATCTCCCCCAGCAGAAAGGCTCGAAACTCGGCCCATGCAGGTTTACTGGTTTCTAAGTTGGCGTGAATTACATTCAGCACCAGTTCCCGGTTCTTTACACGGGTTGGCTTATCAAAATTGAGCACTCTCGAAAGGACTTCCTGCTGAACTGGCTCCGCCAGTTCAGCTACAATATCAAATTCTCCCATGCCTTCGATCCGATCGAGCAGATCTCTAACTGCAGACCGAATGAAATCTGAAAGTACTCCTATTTTGTTGGGAAGAAACGGCTCCTGCATAACTTTGCGATACCACGTTTGAGAGGAGGATCAAAGTCTATAGGGGCATTGGGTGGCGAAGGCGAATCACCGTCTCGGTTTCCGATTGATGTACCGTTGGCTGACGAAAATAACTCATGGTCTCTGGCTGCATCACGGACATCTTGGAATTTGCTCAAACTCCAAAAGCCACCCACTGCGTCACTATACGTGATGCCGCCTCGTTGCCTCATTTTTTCATAGATGGGCCAGATATTTTCATAAGTGATTCGACTATCCCATGGATGAAAATGGTCCACGCCCCAGTCTGAATCAATTTCGCCATATGCGGTACCCACTCTGTTCCCCCTAGAGTTCTCCTAAAATGCTAGCCCAGCTAAGTTAGCTGGCCCCCTGACCCCCATTACAAATCAACACCTTTTTATAGCTATATCTGAAACCTATTCAGATCAGTAAGTTCCGCAAAGGTGAGGTTCTAACCACGGTTTCAGGATGGCACCACTTCAGTATGAAAAACCGTGAAACAACCTGGACAGTAATATTGTCTGAACACCACCGGTGCATCTACAAATACTGAAGAATCAGCAAATACCTGTGGACCTGCTTCACTAAGAGGCCCCTCGTATCTTGGCAGATTAGACAGGTAAGTGGCACTAGAACCTTGAAGTTCCTGGTTACAGTGAGTACAAAATAACACTTCATTGCCATTGTCAAACCTGCGCCCAACGTTCTCGTTGACCCGTTCTGAAGTGGCCATTACACACCTGCCTTTTGTGCACGACTACGTCTGATCTGTCTCATCTCGCTCCTCAGTTGCTCGGTGGCATCAGCATCTACTTCAAAACCTGGCTCTTGCAACACCACACCGTAAATATTTCTGGCACTCTCGGGACTGACTCTTAATTCTGCAACGTCATAGGCTACAGACTTTGGATCACGAAGTAGGGGATCACCGTAACCTCCACCGGATTGCCAAGACATGTAATGCAAATCCCCTGGAGAAAGAAGCGCCTCATCTTCACAAGCCAGTATCTGAAGATCCCCGTCTACTTCCTCTAACGAACTCGGGATTATCCCCTTGCTGAAAAGCTCTTCAATATTTGAGGAACGTACCGCTATATCCACCTGGCTGCTGCCGGGATACCCACCAGCCAGACCGACATTCTGAGAAACAGTCTTTCCCGCACCCGAAATTACCTGCATCATGGGAACAGGCGTGTCATGAGGCACAAAACACAACGAAGCAGTGACGCCTCCACGGAATCTGCCCGGACCACCACTGTCAGTCTCTTCCCGTCTCCAAAGATAAAGCATCGGAAGCACAAACTCGTTCATTTCCACGTCTGGCATTTTCCCCATCGGAATTAGCAGCAGTCCTCCTGTGTCCACCCCGTCGTGATCAACTCCTGCCCCGAAACCACCTCCCATGGAATCGGTAAGCATGGTGGCAAACGGCTGCTGTCTCTGGTCTAAGCCAGCCATCACGCATAACTGCCATGTGCCGCAGCAGACTGATTGAACCTCTCTCTTTAGTTCAATTGAGGTGTCAACCATCTTCGAAATACACTCTGTTACTGCATTCATCGTCGCCCAGGCAGATGCTACCGACCCCTTCCCAACCGCAGCTGGAAAGGTTGCATTGTTTAGTGTTCCTTCTTCGCTCTTGATCGATATGCATCTGCGCAGACCTCCAGTTGCCCAGGGGATATCTCCACACAGGCCGGGCAACACTCCTGCAAGTATCCCCCCATACATTCCGCTGAAGGTGGTGTTTATCATTCCCGACTGGGGACCGGTGCCGGTAAAGTCAAATAGTAAGTCGCTCCCGGCCTTTGTCAGAGTACACACGATCTTATGGACGTTTCGATCGTCTTTCATCGATTGCTCTTGATAGCACGTTGCGCTCCAGGTGCCATCTTCAATCTTTTCGAGTTTCGCCCTTAGCCGGCTTTCTGCATCATCGAGCTGCTTGGCCATGGCAGCTTTCACCACATCAGCGCCATATTTGCCAATCAGTTCCCGAATACGTTCCTGACCAACTGTGTTGGCCCCCACCTTTGCCCTCAGATCGAGCGCCACCATTTTGGGAACCCTGGAACGACGAAGATACACGTCTTCAACGTCGCGTCTTATCCTTGAGTTCTCCACTATCTTTACCGGTGGGGTAGGCAGAGACTCCCAGAAAACATCTTCTGCCCTTGGCGTCCAGCTTCCGGGTGAAACACCACCTAGGTCAGCCTGATGCGCCACCGCAGCCGTCCAGGCAAACAACTTGCCGTCATGGAAAAAGGGGGCAAGCACGGCCACGTCGTTTTGGTGAAGTCCTCCACCCACCCATGGATCATTGCAGAGGAACATATCGCCCTCATATATCCCAGGGTTGTCCGCCCGGTTCTCTAAAATCCACTTGATTGCCAGGTCTACCGACGCGGCTAATTCGGTGTTATAAGGTCCGACTTGTACAATGTCCCCAAATTCGTCGGCAATGGCAACATCGAAGTCGTTGCAGTCTGTCACCACCAAAGAGCCCGACATCCTTTTCAGGGCCTGTCCCATCAGATCTGTAATTGCCCAAAGTCGGTGTCGAATCACTTCGTAAGAAAGAGCATCAAGTTGTTCCACGTCATCAGGTTTTGCGTGATGAAGCGAGACCGAATCCCCGACCGAGTTCTGTATCTGCTCCCGACTACGTATACGACTTGAAAAAACCTCTGAACCAGGTACCGGTATAAATGGCATAATCCCCTCCTAGCGATAACGAATAATTAGATTCCCCAAGTCATCTACGATGGCTGAAGTACCTGGAGGTATCACCACCGTGGTAGTTTGAGCCTCCACAATCGACGGTCCGGAAAGCTCTGTGCCTGTTGCTAAAACTCTGTAGTCAAACACCGGTACGTCCATCCATCCCGATCTTCCATCGAGCATTGCCCTCCTGGTCTGCTTGGGAGCCGGACTACCAGAACCCCCTTGACTTTCATGCTTTGGAAGCTCCGGCTTGAAAGGAAGAGTCCCGGTCCCGAAAACCCGGTAGGTTATAATCTGAAGACCTGCTTCACGAAATCCCGTTCCAGCACCATAAAGTGAAGCGTAACGCTCCTCAAAATTGTCAGCTATCACCTGAACCGCGCTATCGTCAATCCGGCCCGGCGGTACCGGCGTGGGGACCTCGAATATCTGCATGGTGTATCGAATGTCCGCCTCTCTTACAAGTGAAATTGACTGGAACTCAACGTCCTGAGCTTTGAGGCGCTTACTCACCTCTTCTTCCAGCTGAGTAAAGTTCCGCTCCATTGTTTCAGCATCTACCGGGAAGTTGGCCGGATCAGAAAGCTCCACGGAAAGCACCACGTCCGAAGTGGCAAGTCCATAGGCCGAGAAAACAGCTGCGGTCTGCCCTAGCGGAACCAGAACCTCCTTAACTCCTAGATCGGCTCCATAAGCTGCACAGTGAACCGGTCCTGCACCGCCAAAGGCATACATCACAAAATCCCTTGGGTCATGGCCAGCGCCCACTACAACCGTTCTAACCAGGTCTGCAGTTTGGGCGTTTTGAATTTCAAAGATTGCTGCAGCAGCATCTTCGATACTCAGTCCCAGCGGATCTGCGATCTTGCTCTTGATTGCCTGACGGGCCAGCTCAACCTCCAGCTTCTTGGTCCCGCCCAGAAAATAGTCTGGATTTAAGATTCCTAAAACAAGATTGGCATCAGACACAGTTGGCTCTGATCCTCCCTGACCATAACAGGCAGGACCTGGCCGTGCTCCCGCACTGCGCGGCCCGACCCGGAGATTGCCACCTGGATCCAGCCATGCGATTGCGCCACCACCGCTTCCGATGGTTGCCACTTTCATCATCGGCACATTCAGTTCATATTGATTCAGGATGGTGGTGGAGCTGAAAACCGGATCTCCATCTACCACCAGTCCCACCAGGAAAGTGGTACCGCCCACATCAGTTGAGATAATGTTCTTGTGCCCCAACTGCTGACCGAGTCTCCGGGCTCCAATTACTCCACCAGTCAGCACTGAGCCAATAGTGGTAATTCCATGTTTTGGTGCTTCATCGGCGGCGACTGTTCCACCTGAGCCCTGCATTACCAGGAGTTTCCCCCGAAGTCCACGATCATGAAGGTCTGTCGCCAGCGGCTCAAGATAGCTGCGCAAAGGGGGGCCAATCTGAGCACTCATCACAGTTGTAACGCTGCGGGCGTATTCTCTTATCCTTGGAGTTATCTCACTTGAAAGTGCCACGTAGATACTCGGATCAATTTGGTGCACCAGTTCACGCAGACGTTGTTCATGAACCGGATTACGGAAAGACCACAGTAGTGACACAGCAATTGATTCAACCCCTTCGGCAATGAGTTCGCGAATTGCCTCGGTTGCGGCATTTTCATCGAGTGCCACAATTATTGAACCTTTGTAATCAATACGCTCAATAATCTCTTTGACTCTGCGCTTGGGGATCAGCGGTGCAGGCTTGCGTGTTGCGGTAATATTCTGTATTTCCTCTTGACCAAGTCCTGCGTAACGGCCTTCTAAGTTCATGATGTAAATGGAATCGCGATGTCCCTTGGTGGTCAAAAAACCCACCTGTGCAACATCACCGGTCACCAGCGCATTTAGAGTGGAGGTGGTTCCATGACATATATAGGCGGTGTCACGCAACAGGTCGCCCACGTCCAACCCGATATTATCCGCTAACGCGTCGATCGAGCCTAAGACACCTCTCGAGAAGTCGGGAGGAGTTGAAGCCACTTTTGCTGAATGAACATTTCCCTTGTCATCTGCGGCAAAAGCGTCAGTAAAGGTACCGCCGACATCAACTCCAATAACATATGCCACCGATTATCTCCTTTATCTAGGTGAGATGGTAACTTGATCCGTATATAGCAAAATTGGACGATTCGCCTGATGGACACAGTTGAAGCCTACGGAATAATGATCGGCTTCATTTCCCGCATGGATTCCAGAGCATCGAGCGCATTTCCCACTTCATTGAGCGAATTCTTTGACCCGAGTATGTCCGTGAAAGAAAATCTGTACTGATGATCAGCCAAGAAGTTAAGAGCCTTGTAGTAATGGGAGATATCACCACTCATCGTTCCTGCGACTGTCAACTGGCGCAAATTGAAATAGGTGGCATGGACCTCAACCGGCTTGGGATCCGCCGCACCTATCACCAAATATCGTCCGCCCCGTCTAAGCAGATCCATTCCCTCGACAAAGGCAGGATTGGCGCCACTGCACTCGACAACCATATCCGCACCTCTGCCATCTGTGATGGACAAGATTTGCTCACGACGATCACTCGTCTTCGAATTCGCAATATCAAAAACCAGATCGGCCCCCCATTTCTTGGCGATCGCCAACCTTGAATCCGGAGCACCAATGACTACAGTCTGGCGGGCGCCCGACTGAATTGCATATGCGAGAGCGTAGAGACCAACTGGTCCGCTGCCCTGGATGACCACAGTATCACTGGAATCAATTCTTCCGATTTTCTCATATCCGTGGACAATTGTTCTAAACGCACAAGTCCCACTGGCCGCTAGTGCCGGGTCAAGTCCATCCGGAACTTTCACCATTGAACACTCAGGCATCACATATGCGTATTCTGAGAATCCCCCGGTAATATATGGCGGTTCGTCAGCACAACCCCAGCCATACATTCGTGCCCTTTCACAGGCGGTAGGCTGCTTGGCTACAGTGCACCAGTAACACTGCCCGCACCATGCATAGGCCCATGCGACAAGATCACCTTCAGCAAGCGGACGGTTCAGAGCATCCACTTTGCGCTCGGAACCCAGCGCCACGATCCTTCCGACTATCTCGTGGCCCGGTATCAGCGGCAGCTTCGATAGACCGGAATTAGCGTATTCACCTCTATAAATGTGAACGTCGGTTCCACACATTGTGCTAGCCTCAACACGCACAATTGCCGCTCGTGGTTCAGGTTGAGGGATCTTTATCGAACGCACTTCGAGTGGCTGGTTGTATGCGACCAAAACCGCTGCGTTTGTCTCCTTGGGAATGCTCATGACAAACTCTCAGGAAAAGAAATCATTTCTGCCATCCAGTAATCATAGGTAACCACTTTTAAAATATCAATAGCGACTGTGAAATACTTCACAACTTTGTCCTGGCACCGGCACCTTTAGATGAGTCAATTACTACCCCATACAGGTGCTGGGACGTGGCTCCCTTTCCAATGACATGGGAAAGGAAGCCATTCGCCAAGATCAAGGGAGTCCCCAAAGCTTCTTGAAACCAGCCACGTAGCTTGTTCCGTAAATAGCAGCGTCACTGCTGGGATTGACCCCTTTCAGAGTGGAGGCGGTGACAAGTCTGATCGGCAAAATCGGGTTTGACTCAGGTGGAAGTTTCAATGCTGCGCGCATTGCCTGATCCATAGCCGCCCAACCTACCCATGTGCTTGAGGTACCGACGTCGGAGAAGAAAAGTCCCTTTTGGACATCCCCCATTGCCGCTCCAACACTACCTTGGGTGGTTATAACCTTGATAGATTTGTCAGCCGAAGAACTACCCAGTGCTGAAGCCACAAATGGAGCCTGCCCATCGAATACCGGTATCAGGTAGTTAAGATTTGGATGCGATGACAGCATTGAACTTATTGTTTGTGCCAATGAAGTCACCCATAGCGATGCATCGACATTGGCTACGTCCTCAATCTTGCACCCGGGACAGTATTTTGCCAGCCCAGCTTTGAAAGCCGTCTCGATCTGAGGTGAGCCTGCAATATCGTTGGTGGAAACGAACCCAATCTTTGCGTTCGCCGGTCCATTGACCGCAATTTCCTTGGCTAATATGGTTCCTTCACTGGCCATAGGTTGAGCCGCAACCCCATAGACCAGTGAACCTCCCCCTTGTCCCGGAGCTCCTATTGTGGGGCCCATATCGTCTGAAGCGATAATCGGAATTCCTGCTGTTTTAGCAGCCTGGAACGGAACCTGAAGCAGTTGTGGCACACATCCCACCGAGATGATTGCAACCGGCTTGGAATTTATAGCCTGATCAAAAAACTTTATTTCCTGTGGAATATCCTGAGTTGCGCCGGCCAGCACTGTAACATTTATCCCAGCAACTTTACCTGCGGCTACTACTCCTTGCGTTGTTTGCACAGGGGGAGCAGCCGAAGGCGCGCAATCAATCGCCACCATTTTGTCCCCCTTCAATTTGGCTGCATTTATCTTCGGTCCTGGTGGGCTGAACTGTGGAACCGGTTCCAATTTTTTGAGACTTGCTTTAATACTTGAGAGATTCACGTTGCTGGCCGCTGTGGTCGCAGTGGACTTCTGGGTGGTAGATGAACTTTTGGCTGACGTGCTTGAACTTCCACAGGCTGCAGCCAATATTGTGACTGAGGCCAACGCTCCAATCATCGACAGCTTTCGGTAACCATGGGATCGTCTGATAGGCAAATTATCAGAATCAGTTTTACCCTTACCACCCCTATTTAGCCGGACATTCCCGGAAGGAAAAACTTTGGACCGCAGCTTTTTTATTCTCATCGAAATCCCCCTACTACAGATTCTCTAGCTACCCCTTAGCTAGCTTTGATAAAGCAAGTCACAAATGCAGTCGATTCCCACTACGGCCCTTTGCAGCGCATAATGTCAACTGCGATCTGGTGACCCCCCAAATTGCCTTTTCACTTTCCTAATTAAATGAATAAGCAAGAGTGAAGCAAAATTCAAAACCTTGCCAACCCAATGCGGTATATCACCGATCCATAGTCGATCCGGTATACGTACCGCTCTTTCTTATGTTGAACCATAATAAAATCACAGCAGTTCCCTGTCAAGTCACCGCTTTGGGTTTTTAGGCCGGTGCTCAAATTTGAGGTCGACAATATGGTGTGTTGAATCAAAGCCAAAGAATCACCGAAGGTGACACCTTCCTGGCTGCAAAAACTCGGCTGCGTTGATTCCATGACAAACAGTGGGACTGGTGAGATTATTGGAGCCAATCCTGGCAGATTTTCCCTAGAGTTATTTCTAGGAAATTTCCCTTTCAGCTGTGGAAATTCAAGCGCTAGCTAACTTTTTCCCCTCGCCGTGAGGCGACTGGGAAACAATCCAACCCCGTATGCTACGAACGCCAGATGGGCGGTACTGAAGATATAGGCAAGGGATCTTGACCAGCCCGTGCTCCGGGTGATAAACCTCACCGTAAGACCGGGGAAGAATAGCGCAAACGGCGAAGCCGTACATCCTGAGGGAATATCTGAACGTCACACCGCCCCTATATAATTGTTGCATGGATAGCACCGAAATCATCCGTCAACTTCAAAATGATCCAGCCCTCAAAGCTGAGATGCGTGCTGTATTATTAACCGAGGAACTTCTGAGAGTACCGAGTATCGTTGCGACTCTTGCCGAAACAATGGTTCAGCACAACCAGCGTCTTGAGCATCTGGAAGCTACCGTCAATTCCCTGATCGACCATCAGGCAGCAATGCAAAACAGCCTTCAGGATCTAATCCAGATGACTACTCGTGGTTTTGCAACTATGGAAGCCGGATTCGCTGAGATGCGAGACGGATTCCGGGAAGTACAGAACAAGTTCAACGAAGTTGATACACGATTCGACGGCTTGGATGCCAAGTTCACTGCCAGATTCGATCAGGTTGATGCACGCCTCAACGAACTTGATGCACGCCTCAACGGTCTTGATGCAAGAATCAATGGCTTGGATGCCAAGTTCACTGCCAAATTCGATCAGGTTGATGCACGCCTCAACGAACTTGATGCACGGTTCGACGAAGTTGATGCACGGTTCGACGAAGTTGATGCAAGAATCAATGGCTTGGATGCCAAGTTCACTGCCAAATTCGATCAGGTTGATTCCGACATTAGGGATATCAAAGGCGACCCAGAAATCTAATTCCTGGTGCCGTCCCGGGTGACTTCCCTAAATACTGGTCTCGCCCTCCACCTTTTGGTCGTCCCGTCACTTTCGCGTCTAAGGAAATTCATGGTTACTAAAGCAGCCAACAGCCCCTTGGTTGTGCGCCTTGATGCCTTCCCCATTACGGATCTGGTCCGTAATCACTGGCGTAACCCGGCTCAAGAAGGGCAGCACCCGACAACCCTCTGGCCAGTGCGCAATGGGTTTACCACGTGAAGGGTAACCTTACAAAGAGTGTGCAGTCATTCGGTTGTCGTCCCACGTTTTTAGGACATCATAATAAATCAGTTCGAAATCTATATCGATTCGGGAAGCTCGCGGGGAACATGCACCAGCGGTTCAGCTCCATTGGGGCCAACTACCACCATGTCTCCGTACATGCATCCAACATCCATTTTCCAGTTTGGATTGAAGATATCGATGTTATTGCCAAAGACCATTCCCTCTTCGATCTCTACATCCTCGATCCCCTCTCCACACATGGATCTCGGACCTCCCATTTCGGGCCTGTGGACCACTGTGGGAAATTCCGGTGATGCCATACCGTGACCGTGAAAACCAAGTTCGACAAAATCCATCCCAGCCCGCTCTACCGGTTTTCTAACTGCTTTCCAGACATCCTCCAGCCGCTTGCCTGGCTTCATAATTTCCAGTGTGGCATCCAGACACTCGACCGCAACCTTCCATAGGTCCTTCAGTTTTTCCGGAGCCTTTCTGCCGACATACACCGAAAATTCCGTTGCAGCCAGGTAGCCACCGTATTCGGTATGAAATTCGCTGATCACCACGTCACCATCGGATAAAGGACGCAAGGTGGGGTTAGCGGGCTGCTCTGCACCGTGGAGCAGATGCCATATTTCACTTTGATTGTGATCAACTGGACCGGATGAGATCAGATTGAATACAGAGGGCTCGGCACCATTAACAATCTGTGCCTTGAGCATTTCGGCATATACCTGCGCTTCAGTCATGCCCGGTCTTGCGCTTTGGATCATGGCATCGACCGCCTTTCTTGCAATCTGAGCGGCGTTGGTTAATAGACTGATCTCTTCAGCACTCTTTATCCGCCTCAGGTTCTGCAAAATGTCCGCCGCATCAATAATCCTTGCCTCAGGAAGCTCCTTTTTTAACCCCTCCATCTCTGCCTGAAAAATCAAAGGTATGGTTACAAGAGTCGAGCTGAATGGGGCTATCCCAATGGTTGATTTCTCAAGTCCCCTGCTTCGAATTTCAGAGGCAACTTCAGCCACTCCTTGATTAATCCGAATATCAGTAACCCACTCTTGCGTGCCTAGATATGGATTGGTCGGTCTGTGCATCTGAGGCTGGTTGCTGTTCCAAATGATCGGGTCTTCGTCAGCAAAAAACACTGCATAACCTCCGAAAACCGAACCAACCTGGGTCAGATAGCGGAGGTTCACTGCTCCCATGCCAAAAAAGCTGTCATTGGCTACAAGCACTATGACATCGATACCCAATCTGGCCATTTCAGAACGAACAGCGCTCCACCGCCTTTCTCTTTCATCGAGAGAGAGCTGGGGCACATATTTGAAAAGCTCCTTGGTGGGACTGGCCCCTTCCGGAAAGCCAGGCCAAGCTGAATTACTCATTTCATCTCCTTAGTTTTTCTCATTTCACCGGACCTAAAAAATTGAAAATCTCTTTCAAATCCTCACTTACATCTAGCCCTTAGCCGTATAACTGATTGCTGCACCTTTGAAATAACCGCAGCTTTTACCTCGGATAGATGTAAGAAGCCGGATCTTTCTGGTAATCGCTATATTGACCAGGGGCACTGATCCCCGGGATGCTGGGTATCCAGCTTTCGCTCAATAGTTCATCAGGATCGCCGTATTTTTCAGCCACCTTGCGTACCCGGTCATCGTCGAGAGCTGTCAGCCTCCCATTTGAAACCAGAGTCAGAACTTCACCGTCTACAGTTTCAAGTTCGAAGGTTGGAAAGAGGAGATGCACGTGCAAGTGGCCGTAGGCGAGGCCGCGTTCCGCTGCCCATGCCTCGTCAAATCCCCGCCAGAAGGTACCGAATCCAAGATGTATTACACCTGAGCGGCGACGCTCCCATTCAAACCCACCGGAACTCCACCACTCGATCGACTCGGCTCTTAGATCG
>JAJZLS010000090.1 GCA_021803345.1 Actinomycetes bacterium | reverse complement strand
GACTAAAGCATATTTAGTAAAAAACTGATATAAAGTAGCCAATAGGGCTGCAGCTGATAAGTTTCGATCGCTTAGCCAAAAAAGAGGGGCCTCCAATTTAAGAGGCCCCTCTTTGCTAAGTCCGTCGATCCAGCCACAACAAAACAATTACTGCCCGGATGGCATTTGGCGGATTATTTCAGCTATTCGGCATCAATACCTGATGCTGCCGGGAAAATTCTATGAGCAGACTCAGTGGGTTCAACCTGCTCGCCATGTATAGCCAGGTCGCCGATCTCGAGCACTTCATCCGGAAACCGCAATGGAACAAAGATTTTTATAATCTTTAGCAATATAAAAGTCCCCACGGCGCTGTATCCAATCACCCATAGAGCTGCGAACAGCTGAAGCATGAATTGCCAGGGATGGCCATAAAAAAGCCCTTTCACCGTCACGTTAGAAGCCTTGCCAAGACCTAGATAGACAATCATTTTTGGATCTGCAAAAAGGCCAGTAAGCAGACCGCCCATTAACCCCGCTACACCGTGCGTATGGATAACACCGAGAGCATCATCCACTTTGGCAAAAATCCACTTGGTAGAAAGTTTGTTGAAAGAAAACCAGACTACAAATGAAGCAATGAAACCAATAGCCAAAGCTCCGAAGCCATTGACATAGCCTGCTGCCGGAGTGATCGCGACCAGCCCGACGATCATACCGTTGACAGCCCCCAAAAAGGTTGGCTTGTGATGCTTGGATCCCATGTCCATAAACAACCAGGTAAGCAGAGCTGCTGCGGTAGCTACATTTGTGTTTAGAACTGCACTTGCAGCATCGGCGGAGGCAAAGTAAGGGTCACCACCATTGAAACCGTTCCAACCCAGCCAGAGAATTCCGGCACCAACTGCAACCAGCAGAAGGTTATTTGGAGAAGCTGTTTCACGATCTCGCTTGAGTCGGGGCCCAACCACTGCAGCTGCGACAAATCCCGAAACACCGGCGGCCAAGTGAATCACATATCCGCCAGAATAGTCAACAGCTCCTTTAGCTGCAAAATATCCGCCACCCCAAATCATAAATGCGTTGACTGAATAGATAAAGGTTGTCCACAGTGGAACAAATATTGCCCAGGCCTTAAAGCTCATCCGCCCTAACACGCTACCCAGGAACAAAAGCGGAGCTATCCCGGCAAATACGAACTGGAAGTACACCAGTGAAGAACTCGGGAAGCGAAACTTAGGCATTGCTCCAATCCCGCTGATAAGGGGGATGTTTGCCCTCGCCTGTTCTGACAGCTGGTTTAAAACAGGTCCCGGATGACCGACAAGCTGACTCAAAAATCCTGGACCGAGATGCATAGGAGTGCCAAACCCCATCTTGAAGGCCCAAAGTACCCAAACAATTAGCACAGATGCAAAGGCTGTAAAAGCCATTGTCATTGTATTTACAGTCCACTTCTTATGAACTATCCCGCCGTAGAGAACCGCAAGTCCTGGGATACTCATCAACCCAACAAGGGTTGCAGCTACGAGCTGCCAGGTATTATCCCCGGGACTTAGCCACGAGGGGTACGGACTTAGCATATAAATGCGACCTCCTTGTAGATGACTGCTGGATTGTTACATTACTAGGCCAGTGTTTCCTCCAAATGTCAGAATTGTTACAGCAATGTAAATAGCGGAATCATGGCAAGTATTTGCTGCTTAGCCGCCGTCTTGATGGTTAGTCGAAAAGACAAAGCAAAACTAAGATCTGAGCGGGCCAACAAAGCCCATCGCTTGGTCAGCAAAAGTTCCTAGAGCCAACCAATTGACTGGCAGCATGTCCAATAAACTTGTATCATACTTGTATTATGTCTTCTGATCATGTGGAACCCACAACGAAAAAAAGCTGGGATCCCTCCCAGTACAACAAGTTTGCCGTCGAAAGGGAACAGCCGTTTTGGGATCTGGCCAGCATGCTGGTGCAGGTAGATAGCCCTAAACTGGTTGACCTGGGATGCGGAGATGGCCGTCTCACGGCCGCCCTGCAGGATAGGATAGGAGCCGCAGCAGTCCTCGGCATTGATTTTTCCCCAGATATGTTGGATGCCGCTAATGCTATATCAAAGCCGAACCTGAAGTTCCAACAGCACGATATAGCCAAGTGGCGAGGTCAGGATTTAGATATTATTTTTGCAAACGCCAGCCTCCAGTGGGTGCCAAATCACGACTTGATATTCAAGAACCTTCAAGATTCTCTGGCTCCTGGAGGTCAATTGGCTGTGCAAGTTCCCAGTAATGCAGATCATCCGGTATATTTACTGGCTAGTCAGCTTGGCGAAAAATGGCTGGGTAATGAGGCGCCGATGGATACCGTTGCCAAAAATGTCTACAAACCCGAGCAATATGCGACACTCCTCTACCAATTAGGATTCAGCAAACAAAATGTCCGTTTGCAGGTCTACGATCACCACCTAAATTCAACTCTAGATACCCTGGAATGGGTCAAGGGCACCTCTCTCAACCGATTCAAATCAGTAATGAGCAAACAGCAATATAGTGACTTTTTAGAGGAGTACAAGGCTGTGCTGATCAAAGAGTTGGGAGAACATTCGCCTTATTTCTTCACCTTCAAACGAATTCTGATTTGGGGACAATTGCCTTGAATATCCTCTTGATGGCGGGCAATGGAAAGCCGCCTGAACAAGATTTTCTGTCATATGGCCTGGTATCCCTCAATTCCACCGCTCGTAGTTTGATAATGGAGCACAAACTTGAGAACTTCGAATTGGAAACCTAATAATCACCTCTATCTACATTCAGTGAACACTACTTACAAAACGACCTTGCGAATTCAACAATTAGCAGCCTCAATTCCTTTTATGGCTTTCCCATAGCGCTCTGGGAGATGTTCAATCTACTAGTTATCGATGGAACAATTGCAGCCGAAGGTGCGGACTTGGCACTCACTCCTCCGCTATACATTGCAGCTACCCTAAATGTATAGCTATCACCATTTGTAAGGTCGGTCACGTGTTCAGTAGTTGCAATATTTTTGAAAATACTTGGCGGTTGCTCTATGGTTCCCAAATATGGAGTGACTATATACCCAATAATTTGGTTCGACATTTGCGCCGAAGGTGCGGACCACGACACAACCGCTGAGGAATTTTGTGGCTCAGCTTTTACCGAAACTGGCGACCTTAAAGTCCCTGTCCAAGACACGGAACTATTTTTCGTATTTGGTGAGATCTTGTTTGCGATAGTTTTTCCACAATTATTACCAGAACCCTTAATACTGACTGGAAGGGTTGTCCCAGAAGCGCCGATCTGATGCGGATTCGAAAAAGTTGCCAACGAAATAGTGGCTAAACCATTTCTAAAAGCATTGAGGGCACCGGGTGAGGAGGCAACCGTCCAGTTGTGATGCTTCACTATGTTGAACCAGTTGAACCCGATAATTTGAGGATGCGATGCAAGTCCACGAAAGAACGACGACATCCACTGAATTTTCTGCCCGCTGGAATTAGATCCGGCAGTTTCTGTAATCATGACTGGTTTATTGGTAATTTTCGCAATCTGGCTGAGAGTTGGTCCAAAAATTTGCGAAAATGATGGCGTAGATGCATTTGCCGAACCCCAGTAATATCCCACAACACCAGCCCAGTTGACATAATTTGATCCCGGCCAGAGTGAAGAAAGCGTGGTCGAACCTGGATAACTAACATTTGGACTCCACACCCATATAACGTTATTTGCACCGACTTGACTGAAAATGTCGTGGACATACTTCCAAAGTGCCACAAAACTAGCTGGACTATTCCCGTTGACTGAAGCCGCCCAGGGATACCAATTGCCATTCATTTCATGCGCAAAACTTAGAGCGACAGGGTAACCAAGTTTTTTTATCCCCAAAGCCCATGATTCTATGAAGCCAAGGTAAGAGCCAGACATAAGTGAAGCATCCGAAAAATTAGACTGGTTAAACTTACCTACAGTTGTTGCTGAGGGCGTCAGATAGTTCCACGGCTCCCAGTCCAGCATGGGCATCATCCCAGCATTATGAATATTGTTAAACGGTGTTGCATCGAATGCTGGTTTTCCTCCCCATCCAGCGTAGAACATTACATCAAGTGGTTGAGTGCCAACTTGCTGGGAAAATTTTGCAGTTCCATTCATTGACCAGCCAGCATGAGGAGTTGTGACTCCCATAAATATCTTGCCGGATTGCGGCAAGATTGGATAATGTGAAATGTTCCGACAGGCCATTACGGATGAGGCACTACTCACTTTCGACGAGGGAACGAGAGAGACTGGTCCGGCAGCCACGTGAGTCCCAGCTACAAAATCATGTCGTGATATTATCGCTCCCGTTAGCCCAGCGGCAAGCGATAGAACTAGTAGATAGATCGCTACAAGCCGTCCGACCCGCGCTCGAGGTCTGCGCAAATCGAGATGATGCATTATTAGTTCTCCTCAATCAATAAATCAGAATGCGGTGCGAAGTTGTCAGGATGGAATGTCATCAAAGAGAGTTTTTTCATTGCCTCCCATTGGCCTGGAAGAAACTCAAATGAACCTTTATTCCCATCAAAAGAGCGAGGCTTCGCCTTGACCTTGACTCCGGATATGGTCAGCTCAACTTCACCTGCATCGGGACGAGGTGCTAACAGCACATTGCATCCAGTCATCGAGATGTCAGTAGTCAGATAAGATTCTTCTCGCTTGATTACCAAAGGAGCCGTCAGTTCGAGGCGGAATCCGCTACGTCTCTCGGATGCAAACCTGGATGATATAACACGTCTGATTGCTAAAAGCACCACAATTAGATTTACCGCTGCCCATCCAATCGATACAGTTGCAGCTAGGCCGGGATGAAGAGCCGCTCTCACATACCCAACATCTACTGCCGTACCCCAGACCAGGCTTGCCCCAAGTAACAGAGCCATAATGATCAGAGGCCATGGAACCAGCATTTTTGTCCTTACGGATCCAAGACTTCCTTTGTCTGTCACGACAAAGCGAGCTCTACGCCGACCATGTTTACGGAAATCAAAAAGATTCAGCGTAGCCATCAGATTTGATGAAAGGCGAATCACATCAAACAACAAGGAGTATCTGAGGGAATTCCATCCTCGCCCCAACAATTTCAGCACCAACTGCTGAAGCACAAAAGTTGAAAGAAATGCGGCCACGAATAATAGAGGCGGCATACTGAAAGGAAACTTGCCTGTAACCAGAACGACGATCGGGACAAAAGCCATTAGAAGCGTGCGCCAGGAATCAAACCATGCCGACAGAGAGTAAAAATAAGATATTCGCTGTGCAAATGTGAGTCCGGAAGCAATCAGTGGATTGTCATTACTCCTAATGACTTGCATTGCTCCTTTCCCCCATCTCCGACGCTGGACTGTAAACTGAGAGATATCAGCCGCGGCCAGTCCATGAGCTAAAACTTCATTGTGATAGATGCTTTTCCAACCTCTTCTGTGAAAGCGAATCGTCGTTTGAAAATCTTCAGCAATGGAATCTGTAGATACTCCCCCCACGTCATTGAGTGCGGCAGTACGTAAAACCGCATTGGTTCCACACCAGAATGCCGCCCCTCTTTGGCCTTTCCCCGCCTGAATAACTCTGTAGAACAAGCTCTCTTCGTGAAGGGAGCCAAAATGTTCAAACGAATCGAGATTATAGAACTCTTGTGGTGTTTGAACGACCGCAACCCTGGGATCGGCAAAGTACCCTAAAGTATGGGAAAGAAATTCCGGACGAGGCGTGTGGTCGGCATCGAAAACCGCTACCAGATCGGTTGTCACATCCGAGAGAGCATGGTTCAGGTTTCCTGCTTTGGCATGGAGATGTTCCGACCGCGTCACATATTTTGCGCCCAGCCTCAGTGCCATCTCTTTAACTTCATCGCGGTTCCCATCGTCTAACACCCAAGTCTCAGTCGCAAATTTCATAGACACTGCTGCAGCAACGGTTGGAAGCAATATACTCACCGCTTCGTTATAAGTCGCGATTAGAACAGTGCAAGTCAAATCACCTTCTTGGCTCAACAAAACTTCAGGAGGATCTACATTCCAGGTGGAATAAGCATAAAGCAGTAGACTTATGAAACTCCATATCTCAAGAAGCAAAAATGGTATCGAAATCCATAGTGTTGCCAAGGTAAATACTGAGCGCCAAACCAAATATGCCATACTAATCAAAATTGAAATCAGAGTAAAACTATGGATGAGGAACTTATGGCTTCGTTTCTCAGACGGAACAAACGGAGTTTTTCGCTTCACGACTTCTCTGTTTCCTAGCGAGCTAGGCAGATCCATGCATGAAAAGTCAGGGCTCATCAATTCACCCAGGTTGTCCAGTAGGCCTTTTGAGTTACACTTAAGGATTTCGATCTCGTCTGCAGTTTCATTTAGGGCTGCATATAGGTGATCTGGTTCAAGAGAGCCAACAAGCGACCATTCAGCTATTGCACGAAGCGCAGAACTCTTAAGCGAAAGATTTTCGAGTTCGCTATTCAATAGGGATATCGCATTGGCTCTTTGGTCGTTGCTTGGGACTACCTCGATAAAATCGGTTGCGAGTACAAGATCGTCTGAACGATCCCTATCGTTATCCCAAGTTACTGTGTACTCAGCTTGGGGTAACTGTCTTCTGTCCTTTTTGAGCACAAGGAGAATCAGTAACGGAGAGAGTATCAAACCCAGGACTAATGTCAGGATGAAAGCCGTTATTGCGTCTGGACTCATCAAGTGCAGGTCTTGCAATAGTATGTCTGGAAGAGGAACCATAGCTTTGACATCGCCGATCGAAGCACCTTTGTAAGCTGACAAGATAATCGTCGCGGACGATCCTCTTTCTTTGATTAATGCCTTGGATGACGCCCCAGTTCCTACAACCTTTACCGCTGTTCCGACAATTTTGGGAATCTGATCTCTGGGTTGTTTGGAGTTATTCGAACTGGTACTGACCAGGTCACCAATCTTTATCCGTGATGTATCGACGTTTTGCACCAGTGCGATACCATAATTGGGGCCATAAACAGCTGACTTACCTTGAATAGTGACCAAGCGAGGATTGATGCCCCACAACTTGCTAACTCCTGCCACACCGCCCACGAAAATCAGCAAATACAGCAAAGCTGCAACCAAGGCGGGGAGACTAGTACTCCCTGCTTTTTTAGTCTGTAAATCTCTATTGTTCAATGAAGAACTACTTTCCTTTGTAAAGAGCACACAATTTAATACAAACTTGGTAAATTCCTTAAGTTCCGGGTCACTCGCAAATGCTCGAGCATCCGAAACACGAATAGATCCAGTACTGTAATACTCACCTACAAAAGACTTCAAAAGAAGATCGTATTATTCAGCTGGATCACAATAAGTCGTAGGTTTTGCAAACAATCGAAGTGACTACTTAACGACTAGAGATTCATCAGACTATGCCTATGACCAGAGAGTCGCCAAAGTCTCTCCTCTTCCGGATCCAGAATAATTGACGATACCTCGGGCAAAGATGCACATAAATTATTGGCATTAAAAACGAATAGTCGTGTTTTTAAGTTACTGTCAACTATTTACCACCCGCCAAAGTGCCAATAAGAAAAAAGGAGATGCTACCCTATTCATCCCACTGAAAACATCGAGGAATCCCATTCCATTTCAGAGGGCTGAAATTGATACACTAGCGCGACTCCCTAGAAAAGACCATCGAGAGTGACTTAAATCGCTGACTCACTTTGATTACGCAAATAAATAAACCAACTTTTGCTGAATTTGTGTCAATCTGACCACTGGTTGCATAAATACAAAATATTTTCGTAGTTGGCAGGTATCCCTAGCCAAAGAAGTACAAGCGTGTTATTTGGTCTAAAATTACCCATATCTCACGGTAGTAGCTAAACGACTAACGCAAAATTTGAAATCAGACAAGTTGAAGCGCTATTTATTGAAAATGAAACGCGTGGCCTAGAGGCGACCTGAATTGGTGCTAGACCAAAAGTAACGATAAAGAACTCCGAAGCCCGTATTGAGGAAACCGAACTCATCCTGAATCACGCTATTTTAATGCGACTAATCCTTTCAAACATCAAGGCACAATCGCTTTATCGAAATAACATTTCTCAGATTCAAAATAACGCAGCTTGTGGTGAACAGACAACATCGAGCTATAGCACCACCCGCTATATTCAGCAGAGCTGAAACATTCAAATTACCTTCGACCTGTTGGCGAGATAATCGACAAGAACAAAACTTCCTAGGTTATCAGGATCCGTATAAAACACCCTGCCACGATTGATGGAAGTAAACTTATCCATGAACCGCCTCAACTCTGACGTAGCGTCAAGAACAAATGTGTTTATGGTTATCTTTTCACGGGTGCAGCGCATAACTTCTTTTAGGGTTGCCTCGATAGTCTCCGGGCTTGGTGGATAGCTGAAAAATACATCTCCATCCGGGAGGATGTGTGCAGTCGGCTCACCGTCAGTGATCAATAAAATTTGCCTTGCCCCGTCTTTGAAACGCAGGATTTCCCGGGCCATTAACAGAGCATGCTCCATATTCGTCCCGTAGACATAGTCCCAGGAAACTTCGGGGAGTTGGCTTGGCTCAATTTGTCTAGCCACTTCAGAAAACCCGATAATGGCCAGGAAGTCCTTTGGATATTTGGTGTTGATTAGTGTTTGCAGAGCCATTGCCACCTTTTTAGCAGAAAGAAAGTTATCTCGCAGCGGCATGGAAAGCGAGAGGTCGAGCAAGAGCACCGTGGCAGCCTTTGAGAGTTTCTCAGTCCTCTCGATTTCAAAATCCTCAGGTGCAATTCTCACCGGTATCTCAGATCCGGTCCTCAGCAAAGCATTGCGGATGGTCTTATTTATATTTAGGTTGAAAGAATCACCATACTCGTATGGCTTGGTCTCATATTCCAGATCTAGCCCAATTCCACTTTTGGTCATGGCATGGTCGCCCAACCTGGAATCCTCGCCTCGGGAAAACAACTCTTGCAGTGCAGACTCCCCAATCTTCCGCAATCCTTTTGGAGTAAGAGAGAGTTGGTTATCTTCATTCGTTACATAACCTTCATTCACCAAAGATTCAGCCAGCTTTGAGAGCTTCTCTAGCGACGCCCTGGCGTCAGGACCAAGCGACCTTTCAATCTGGTCCAAATCAACATCGGCCAAATCAGTGGGCGATGACAACTGACGAAGATAGGACTCCAGATTGGAAATCTCGCCCAATTCAGAAAAAATCTCCGGTGCCTGGCCCAGCCCGAACTGCTCGTCGCCATGAAATCCGTAACCTGGCGCGTTTTGACCCATGAAAGGAGTTAAGTTGTCGCTTAACTGGGTCATCTGCCAGCTCAAATCCATATCGTCAAATAATTCACTCGAAAGCTGGAGCAGCTCCTGCTTCTGCTCGGGGGAAAGCGAGTTGAACATGGCCGCAGTGGCTTGCATCTGTGCGGTCATAAACGCAATAAGATCTTCCACCGAATTTATTCCCGGTGGAAAGTTGTCACCCCATTTTTCCATAAATTGCCGGAATTTGTCATCGGTATTCAGACCCTCCCTGTAGTCAGACAACAGCGAATTTAGATCAGCAAGCATCTGACGAGAACGTTCCAGGTCCTCTTTACTCGAAGCCGAAAGACCCTGCTTCATTGAGTTGAAAAAACTATTCAACACCTGTTGTGAAAGATCACTGACTAGCTGATTGAATGCATCTTCTGCCTCGCTCGAAACAAACTGGTAGTTTCTCAAAGACTGAATCTGGGAAACCGGATCCGGGCTAAGCATCGCAAGCTCAAGCTGTTTTGAACTAAGCTCGTCCCGAATCTGTCTGGATTCTTCACATTCTTCACTTGAATCTCCAGAAGTACTCTCCAGTTCTTCCTCAATGGCCCTCGACTCAAGGTCAATAATGTCCCTAAGTGCATCGGATATTTCCGCCATAATGCCACTTGGGTCCTTCTTTGAAAGAATCTCTTTTCTCCGCTGAGCCAATTGCTCAACCAAATCCTTAATCCCTTTAATATCCCGGCCCGCTTTATCTCTAAACCCGTCGCTCAGAAGCTTTTTCAGTGCAGCCGAAACATCACCATGATAAAGAAGGGCATCGCGAACTTCTTCGAAGATCTCTTCACCACTTACATCAGGAAGATCTTGGGTGCCATCCCATTTTCTGTAGATGAAATTGGAAGGTCTGTTACTCATATCTCACCCTTTCGTGTAGTAGCCAATCACTCCAGCTCGCGTACGCCGATTTAGCTTTTTCGAATAGTAAAGACCTTCCAGGATCAATTCAACAGATGACGCAAATGCAGCCTCTGAAGAACCGTCTAATTTCGTGATTGCGTCACTGAGTTGAGGGATCTCCTTAGCCAATTCAACATACTCTCCAGAAGAAACCGAAGGACCTACTTCGATCATGGAGTTGCTCTCAAAGTAACCGATAACCCCTTTGAGTTCATCGATTGAAAATCGATTTCTGAACACCTTTAAGACAGAAGCCATTAGGAGCTTTGGAATCAACTCATTTTCCACACTCTGACCAAAAGCGTCAATTTCAATCTTTCCAGCGATTGACGATACCAAAGCCCACAAATCAGATATTCTCGGAACAATTTTTTCTTCACCAAGTAGCAATGATCTTCTGGTGGCAGAGGCTACCATTGTCTCGTAACTCGAAACACTCATTCTCACAGAAACCCCTGACCGCTGATTGATTGAGGTGTTCTTCCTAGCTTGCTGGGAAATTTCAGCTATTACTTCTGACATAAACTCTGGAACGTACACATTCTCGGCAAGAGCAAGAGTGGAACCCTCTTGGTTCATGATCTCCATTTCCAACTCAGTAGAGACGGGATAGTGGGTCTGTATCTGAGTGCCAAAGCGATCTTTCAAAGGAGTGATGAGCCGTCCACGATTTGTGTAGTCTTCAGGATTGGCGCTGGCAACAAACATTAGATCCAGTTCCAGGCGGATCTTATATCCACGAATCTGAACATCTCGCTCCTCGAGCAGGTTCAAAAGTCCAACTTGTATTCTCTCTGCTAGATCCGGGAGCTCATTTATAGCAAAAATACCTCTATTGGTTCTGGGTACAAGCCCATAATGAAGGGTAAATTCATCAGAGAGATAACGCCCTTCAGCGACCTTTATCGGATCCACCTCACCTATCAAATCCGCCATAGAGGTATCGGGAGTGGCCAACTTCTCTGAATATCGCTTCGAACTATGAAGCCATTCAATCGGGGTTTTGTCACCAAGATCAGCAACCTTTTCGATTGCATATTTGGAAGTCGGCGACATTGGATCGTCATTCAGCTCCGAACCTTGGACTATCGGCACCCACTCGTCAAGAAGCGACACCAAACCTCGGATTATTCTTGTCTTTGCCTGCCCACGCTCACCCAGAAATATCACATCGTGGCCAGCAAGCAACGCCACTTCCAGTGCGGGTAACACCGAATCGTCATAACCTATGACACCATTTATAAGAGGTTGGCCACTTTTGATCCTGGCGAGTGTATTATTTCTAATCTCCTCTTTTACACTGACCGGATGATAACCGCTTTCGCGCAATTCAGCTAAAGTTTTCGCTTTTTTGTCCATCATTCCATCTTACGCGAACTGTGAGGCAATCCTATGGAGCCCCAGGCCTGCAGGAACCGCCTGTCACATAAAGAGATGAAGGGATTCACGTTCCCGAGTAATTTCAAATAATTCCTAAGTCCAGACAGCTTTGTCACGAAATATGGATTTTGCCATCAAACCCTTTAGGATTCTTTTACATGACGAATGATGTTGGAACTCCTGAGTGGATCGAAAAAAATAATCTCATCCTAAGTCGTCTAGAAACATCTGATGCTGCCAATATCACTCCAATTGAGCTTGGAGTTGAGCTCAGCTCTTTTGATCGACAATTTACCGTCTGTATTGACAACACTGGGGTGCAGATTAAAAACGGCCTCTCGCCGAGATGCAATCTTAGAATAAAGATTCCAGACGAGATTGCCTCGGAGATTCATCAAGGTACGCTTTCGGTAGCCGAAGCGATTTCCAACGGTGAAATAAAGGTAGCCGGAGACATCAATGCACTTATGCAATCGAGCGGAACTTTTTCCCAGTTGTCAAAGGCGCTTCAAAACAAGCTTGCCTGAAGCTTAAATACCTCGGGTCACCGTCAAAATTACTGGCGATGACCCGAATACGCTGTGGCTTGAAATAACGCAAACAACAGCTATTTAATCAGTGACTCTATTTCCGAGCGCTCAGCTACCAGTTCATCAGTGGTTGCCTTGATCTTTGCCTGGGCGAATTCATCATGCTTGATCCCTTCTACAACCGACCATGACTCACCGGTAGAAACTACTGGGAACCCAAACTGAAGACCTTCTGGAACTCCATATTCTCCCTTGGATACCACCGCAAGCGAGACCCAATCACCTTTCGGGGTAGGATTTACCACGCTCTTGACAGAATCTATCGCTGCATTTGCCGCAGAAGCTGCCGAAGACGCTCCCCTGGCATCAATGATTGCTGCTCCACGCTTTTGAACAGTCTCTATAAACTGACCTTCTAACCAGGAATGATCTGAGATTACCTCGGGAACAGGAACCCCATGAATCCGTGCGTTAGCGAAATCTGGGAACTGAGTGGCTGAATGATTACCCCAGATCGCAATGTTGCTAACATCATCCACCGTCACTCCAGCTTTCTTAGCAAGCTGAGTCTTGGCTCGGTTCTGATCCAGACGGGTCATTGCGAAGAAACGTTCTGCTGGAATATCGGGAGCATTGGAACGGGCTATTAGGCAGTTGGTATTACATGGATTCCCGACAACCAGCACTCTGATATCGGACGCTGCATTTTCCTGGATAGCCCGCCCCTGCGGCCCAAATATTCCACCATTGACCGAAAGCAGATCGCCTCGTTCCATGCCAGCCTTGCGTGGCATCGCGCCAACTAATAGAGCCCATGAGGTGCTATTGAATCCCACGCTCAAATCAGTTGTCATTACGATGTCAGATAGCAGAGGGAAGGCACAATCGTCCAATTCCATGGCAACTCCTTCGAGCGCCTTCATAGCAGGCTCGATTTCTATCAATCTGAGTACCACTGGCTGGTCATCACCTAACATCGCTCCTGAAGCAATACGGAACAATAACGAGTAACTAATTTGTCCCGCCGCTCCAGTAACTGCTACATGAATCGGATTTTTGTTAAATTTAGACATTTCAACTCCAGTTCGAATTTCTAAAATCGTAGAACAAACCTGCGGTCACACTTAGTGACCATTCAATTCCGTTCTAAAGCTTGTCAGCAATGGCTGAAGCAAATTCCGAGCACTTGACTTCGGTTGCTCCGGTCATCAGCCTGGCAAAGTCATATGTGACAACTTTTTCAGCTATCGTAGCTTCAATAGCGCTAATAATATCTGCGGCAGCCTCTGTCCAGCCAAGATGCTCAAACATCATCACTCCAGAAAGAATCACTGAACCTGGATTGACCTTATCTTGACCGGCATATTTGGGCGCCGTTCCGTGAGTAGCCTCAAACACCCCATGGCCTGTAACGTAATTAATGTTTCCACCTGGCGCAATCCCAATTCCCCCAACCTGGGCGGCCAATGCATCGGAGATATAATCCCCATTCAGATTCAAGGTAGCTATCACGTCAAACTCATCAGGCCTAGTTAGCACCTGCTGTAACGTTATATCCGCGATGGCATCCTTTACCAACAACTTACTGCCTGGATTCCCGCCGCAATCTTCCCAGCCAACAGCTACATCATTGAATTCCTCACGGACTAGGTCATAACCCCAATTCCTAAAGGCCCCTTCGGTGTATTTCATTATGTTACCCTTATGCACCAAGGTCACATTGCGACGATCATGATCTATGGCATACTTAATCGCAGCCCTGACCAACCTCTTCGAACCCTCCTCAGAAACAGGTTTGATTCCAATTCCCGAACCGGTACGTATCTCCCAACCAAATGTGTCATGAAGATAGGAAATCAGCTTTTTAGCTTCGTCGCTTTCAGCCTGGAGTTCAAGACCTGAATAAACATCTTCCGTATTCTCCCGGAAAATCACCATGTCAACAAGTTCCGGATGCCTCACTGGCGACGGAACTCCCTTGAACCACCGGACAGGCCTCAGGCACACATACAGGTCCAGGATCTGGCGCAATGCCACGTTCAGTGATCTGATACCACCGCCAATCGGAGTCGTTAGAGGACCCTTGATGCCAATCAAATGACTACGGAATGCCTCAACGGTCTCGTCGGGCAACCAGCTGCCAGTCTCTTTAAATGCCTTTTCGCCTGCCAGTACTTCTTTCCAGGATATTTTCTTGCCATATTTCTTAGCGGCTGCATCCAGTACCAACTGAGCTGCAGGCCAGATATCGACGCCTGTACCATCCCCCTCGATATAGGGAATAATCGGTTGGTCAGGAACATTGAGCGAGCCCGAGCTCGACATAGTTATTATTTCAGCCATAGCCTAGATAGTACCTGTTTGTTTGACAACTGTCTAAATTAGATAGTGCAAGTTCGTCATATACTCTTATTTAACCTCTTATTTAACCTCAATTTCCTTACATGCTTACAAAAAGTGAAGCCTTCTGAACCAGGAAGTACAATGTTGACCCGCTTCATGTGAGTAATCCATGAACCTATTTTCCCATCACCAAGTTTCTCTTTTGCCCTGAAAAGCTGTCGACACACTGGCTTTGCAACGACTGAACTTGACCCGCAATTAAATCTTGGCGCGTAAAGACTCAGAAAGGGATGTCATTCGACTTACATGCAAGCGACCTAAAGAGTCAACTAAGAATGGGGAAGGAATTCCTGAATCTTGGTCTTAACGCTCTCTGTTGCGATCCCAAGCACGTTGGGGTCGCCCTTGAGCAACGCAGTTGCCAGTGACTTTGCCTACTCAAATGTTGCATGAGACGGAAGCGCTGGAACGTCTGGATCTACGATTACATCTAAGACGGTTGGCCTGTCGGCAGAAAGAGCCCTTTCCCATGCCCGTCCAATTGCATCCCCATCACCAGCAAAAACAATCACTGGCCTATCGGGCGTTCCGAACTTTGCTCCTATGCCATAGGGAACCCCGGGTCCCATTGAGGCCAGATTACCGGACAGCGATCCCCGCATCTGGCCCCGAAAATTGAGTTGCCTGGCATACCAACTTGCTGAAGTCCCCGAATCAGTGGTGATGATTGCGTTGTCGGGAAGCTTCGGTGATAATTCAGAGAATAAAAGCATTGGATTTATAGGATTTGCAGCTACGTTGGCTTGCATTTCCATAGTCTTCCACCATCGTGCGACTCTGGATTCAATAGACTTGCGCCATGCAGTATCCGACTTTGGTGACAACAAGGGAGTCATTGCTTGAAGGGTAGTTCTGGCATCCCCAACAATATTGAGTTCATAGGTGTAACGCATTCCAATTTACTCGGCCTCTAGATCAATCTGAATCGCTCGAGCTTTTCCCGGCTCTGGCAAAAACTGGGTATAGGGGAAACTTGTGCCAACTGAAAGTAAGGTGTCGCATTCCATCATCATCTCGTGACTGGGGCGGGTGCCAAGGAGCCCAATTGACCCGGTCACGTATGAGTGCTCGCCTGAAATTACATCCTTTCCTAAAAGCGCCTTTGCCACCCCGGCGCCAAGTAAATCTGCCACACGTTCGACTTCTCGTTGAGCACCTCTGGCACCAGACCCGACCAGTATTGCGACTTTCTTGCCCTGATTTAAAATCTCTGATGCTTTGGCAATAGCTTTATCATCCGGTTTGATCTGTGGCCACTCAACTCCAATGCTGGAAGGTACCATTTTGAATTCATGCGTGGGGGGTGAATAGTCAAGCTGCTGAACATCGGAGGGTATTATCACCGCGGTTTGGGTACGCTCAGCCAGAGCTATCCGAATTGCACGATCAATAACATTGGGGAGCTGCTGCGGGACAGATATCGTTTCGCAATACTGGCTTGCAACATCCCCATTAGAGGCGGTGAAACAATAAATAGAAAACCAGAAACTCCCTAGACGTAAATCAGGTAGACCGAGAAAGAATTAGTTCGCTTGACCCCTCTCTTACGGAAGGGGTTTGCGCTCCCGTTGGTTCAAATGCGCACATTTCCTCGTATCGGGCTTGTATAAACTGAGGATCGTTATCCGCACGGCCAAACGCTGCGAGAATCCCATTGATACCATCGCCAGGATATGCAAACACATGCTTGACGTTCCATTCGCGCAACCTGCTGAGTAAAAAGTCTGCTACGGTTTCCTTGGCCATTATTAACCTCATAAGACTATGCAATATGTCGACTGATTTGCCCTTTGCCTCACCGGCTGGGCTATGTCAGATTTTCGAAATATCTTTAGTTCATCGGATCACATCAAGTTCAGACTGCTGTGCCGAATTCAAGGATTTCGAACCCGAAGGTGTCTCGAAACAGTGGCAAAATCTCATTGGAAAACCTGACTCACCGTTTAGAAACGTGAGCCGTAAGCTCCGGTTCCAGGTTTTGCCAACGAACTACCACGGTAAGTTAGATAAATTGTCAACAGGCGGGTGCATTTAGATACACCAGATAAACAACTTATTAAGTCTTGCACAACAGCACAAGGAGTTCAGAACTCCTGACATAGAGGGAAAAAGGGTGCAGTGTCAGTTGTTGGATTTGACCGAATAGACGAGCTTTAAATTGGTTCCTGGATAGAAGGTTTCTGTTGAGGTAAGTTCTTTACAAAGTTCTACAAGAGCTCTGGTGCGTCTTGGAGCTGACAGATTATTTATGCGAACATGGAGTTCATCTCCAACTATCTCCATATCGGCAGAAGCTTTGAATACCTCTCTCAGTAAAGAGCGTCCTTCATCTTCAGATTTCGCATAATGAGGTGCCATGAGTCGAGCTAAGGATGACTCTGCGTTGTATGTTGCCATTCGTATGGCATCTGTAATTCGCTTGCGTTCAACATCAAGTCTTGCCGCTTGTGGCCTTAGGGTTGCTACTTCTGCCTTTGCTGGTAACTTCTTTAGAGCTTCTTTTAGTTCATTTACCTCTTTGACCTGTTTACTGTGAGTTTCTGTAAGGGTGCCAGGGATATCTGTTCCCTCTAGAGCTACTTGTCCAGCTGCCCTCTCGGTTTCCACAAGAGAAGCCCTCGCTTGATCTAAAAGTCGTTTCGCGTCTCTATGAGTGTAACTAGCTACTTGACGTGTGGGATTATCGGGAAGAGTTTCATAAGAATCCAAAGCATCAAGTGAAAAATGAGTACGCATGTATTTGAAGAAGTTCTCCTGGCGCCATCTTGAAAACATTGTGTGGGCAATTAGGGATGGGTCTTGATCTGTGCGAGTAGTTATGACCTGGGTCTGATGACCAGTTTTCTTATCTAACTGCGTTATCTGACGACAACTAAATGATGCCTTGCCTCTCTGGTATTCAATGGTGACTTCTCTATCTGCAAGTAGATAGGTGTGCGATTTGTTGTCGTTGTCAATAAAGACGTACTCCTTGAACTGAGAGAGCTCCTCTGGTTGAGAGATACCTTTTCGATAGGTGAGTATGTCAAATCTGTTTTCTCTAAGTTCTTGAAACAGTTTCGGGCTATAACCTCCTCGGTCAAAGCAGATTGTAGGGCAAGCTTGCTCTCCGAGTAGACAGCGGAGTTTCTCAGTGACTATTTTTAGCTCACCTACCAGACTTGCACTAGGACTTGACTGCCAAACTAACAGTCCGTCTCCAAAGCGGTCAGATACCCAGGTATCTGTTTCTGCAGGCATAGCAATGCGCATTCGAGCAAGATGAGCCTTTGCTACGTCAGCTTTTCCGTGGTAGGCACGAACATGACCATCTATGTAAAAGACTCCCACTGCCTCAGGATGGCTTTCAATATGACAAGCAGCAAGTTCAAGTCCTAATTGATCACTGCAACCCTCACTAGCTAGTTCTGCCATTCTCGCCCTCAGCCTTTTGACTTCAGGTGCGCGGTCGAGACCAAGTAAGCGACCAACTGCTACTGGATCAAGTCGCGTTAGTCCCTCTGCTCTAGGTTCACGAATAAGACAGGCAAACACTACACAAAGAAATAAAGAACGAATTCCATAAAAAGATGCTCGTTTTATTTGTTTTACCCATCGGCCACTGCCATAGACCGTCTCTGCAGCTTCTAACAATCCTGTAGCACTAAGCGCTGGTAGAATTATAAGAGAACCTGCTAGTGGCAGTGAAGCCCCTTCACATATCACTACCGGAGCTTGATCGAGTATTCCCAAGCGTGCGAGCTGGCGTTCGCTTGTTCTATCCAGGGGAGTTGCAAGAGGAACAAGTTTCTTACTGGGTTCTTGTGTTTCAGTAACTGATACAACTTGAGGTTTTGAAGAGATTCCACGTCTTACGGTATCTGTAGATACTCCGCATATATCTGCAATCTCTAGCAGTGTCTTACCCGTCTTGCGTAAAGCTTTGATCTCAGCAATTTTCTTATCATCAAGTTTTGATGGTCTCTTTGGGCCAAGTTGATCGGTCAGTAGGGCTACCATACCGCCAGTTGAATACTCGTTTCTCCACCGCCACAACGTTGTTTCATTTACACCAAAGGCATTAGCGACTTCTCGTTGAGAAGCTAGATTTGAATTGAAGATCTGAACAGCGCAAAGTCTTCGAAGTCCTTTATCAGATGAATCCCAACTCCAAGTTGGCTGTCCCCACACAAACACACACCCAGTTCCGTCATCATCTTCACGGAAAGATATTCCATCAGCTATCACCACTGAACCAGACGGAGTAAGGGGAAGAGGTTGCACTACTGACATTCTTGTTGGTGTTATTTCCTGATCCATTACTTCTCTCATAATTAGCTAGAAACCCTGCATTTATTATCTCATAAATTAAGCGTAAAGTCAAGCTATTACCAGGTCAATAGTGGTATTTATTGGTCTATGTCAGGAGTTCTGGAGTTCCAGCAATACTTTGTCGAGGCGGTCAAGGCGAGCAAAAGACATCGAAGGTAAATCTGGACTTATAGCAGGCAGTCTCAATATTTTCAATTTTCTTTTTATCCAACTTAAAAACTAAAAATATTGGAAAACCTTACCTCGGTCCCGAACTGGCTGGTTGCCAAAAAGACAGCTTGACTTTCGTCAGTCACAACATGAAAAACCTAAAATAGCAATCGCTAACCCAGGCCCAGGCCTTTGAAGATCTCATAGGCAGTCTCAGCTTCGTTCATTGTATAGAGGTGGATTCCTGGTGCGCCCTGGCGCAAAAGCTCGGTTGAAAGTTCAAGGGCAAGCTCGACTCCCAATTTCTTTACCGATTCCGGATCATCCTCAATTGACGAAAAGCGCCTATGCACTTCAGCTGGAATCTTGGCACCCGACAGGAGGGCCATTTTTTCCAAAGTTCGCACCGATACCGGTGCCATCACGCCGGGCAAAATGGGCTTTTCAATTCCATACTTTGCCATATCATCTACAAGGGAAAAATAATCTGAGATATTGAAGAAAAACTGAGATATCGCAAAATCCGCAAATTCCAGCTTCTTTGCCAACCAGTACCGATCCGAAGCAATATCGACTGACTCAGGATGACCCTCGGGATGTGCTGCAACCGCCACTGAAAAATCACCAACTTCGCGGACAAGTTCCACCAGGTCGATTGCGTGTTTTAGCTCGCCCTGTTCCAAAGCAAAACCATTGTCAAGTGGAGGATCCCCTTTTAAAGCAAGAATGTTTCGCACACCGGCGCTGTGGTACCTTTGCAATATAATCTTCAATTGATCCCTGCTATGGGCTGCGGTAACCAGGTGTGCCATAGTCTCTATTGAGGTTTCATTCCGCAGCCTGACCACCATTTCATAGGTCTTTTCCCGGGTGGAACCACCCGCGCCAAAAGTAACTGAGGCAAAACTGGGATTTAGCGACTCAAAGATTGGCAAAGCCTTTGCTAATTTTATTTCCGAAGCTTTGGAGCGCGGGGGCCACAACTCAATAGAAAAAGTAGGACCGTTCGATTCTGAAATAATCTCAGATATCTTGACCACTATGTCTCTCCGCCGCTAAAACAGTATTTTCGAGCAACATGGCTCGCGTCATCGGCCCAACGCCACCGATTCTGGGGGTGACCCAAGAAGCCACCGATGCCACATCGTCGTCAAGATCTGAAAGAAGTTTGCCATCCACAAAAGTGGTACCAGCCCCAACTGCCACCGCCCCGGGCTTAATCATCGATCCTTTTATCATGTGCGCCGACCCGGCTGCCGCAATGACAATGTCAGCCTGACTCAGATACCGAGAAATATCAGAGGTGCCAGTATGAACCACTGTGACAGTAGCGTTACACTTTGGCCTTTTAAGAGTCAGCAATAATGAGAGGGGCCTTCCAATGGTTAAACCTCTTCCTACTATGACCACGTTCGACCGTTCAGTCTTAATTCCGTAGAAGTTTAAAAGCTCTAGAATTCCGTTAGGTGTACAGGGAAGAGGGCCACTAGCGCCCATGACAAGCTTTCCCAGATTCACCGGGTGCAGGCCATCAACGTCTTTATCCGGGTCCACCCGCAGCAGAGCAGCCACTTCATCCAGATGTCCCGGCAGGGGAAGCTGAATCAGATAGGCATCGATCTCAGGATTATTATTGAATGAATCGATCACCGATTCCAACTCCTGCTGCGTTGTGGAAGCGGCAAGATGCTGATGGAACGAAGTTATACCTATTTCCTGACAATCCTTGTGCTTCATAGAAACATATCGCGCTGAAGAGGCATCATCACCCACCAAAATGGTACCCAGTCCTGGAACTTTTCCCTTTGCCGCCAGTCTGGCTACCCGACTTGCCAAATGAGATTTGACCTCGTCTGCAACTATTTGACCATCTAGAAGTTGAGCCGCCATATTAATGCCTAAAATGCCTTTCACCGGTGAATATGAGCACTATCCCTTTTTCGTTAGCCGCATCAATCACTTCCTGATCACGAACGGATCCGCCCGGGGAAATGACTACACCCACTCCCGCATCAGCTAATACGTCAAGACCGTCTCTAAAAGGAAAGAACGCATCTGAGGCTGCCACAGATCCGACTACCCGCTCTCCGGCTTTTTCAACCGCAATCCTGGCAGAGTCCAGCCGATTCTGTTGACCGGCACCTACGCCAACTGCCATCGAATCATTGGCAATCACAATTGCATTTGAATTTGTCCTGGCACAAAGCTTCCAGGCAATTTCTACATCGAGTGCCCTTTCCGATGGAAGCTGTTTGTCGGAGACTACTCGATAATCTCTTGGTGCCACCTTGAAATTATCTGAGTCCTGGACTAAGAAGCCACTCCCGACCGAACGGACCGATAATCCACTTTGCTCCGGAGCCGGAGCGGCAATCAGTCTCGTGTTTTTGCGCTTCTTACTCATAGCGTCGAGAGCATCTGAATCATATGACGGTGCAATTATGACATCAGCCTTTGGATTGGCAAGGATCTTATTAGCCAGGGAAATATCTACTTTTCTGTTAACTGCCACGATCCCACCAAAAGCAGATATGGGATCGCTCTCAAACGCCCGCTGATATGCGTCTTCAATGGTCTCTCCGTACGCAAATCCACAAGGATTGGCATGTTTTACAATGGCCACCGCAGGCCCAGCTTCAAATTCTGCCAGTAGCCGCCAAGCAGCGTCAGCATCAAAAATGTTAAGGTAGGAAAGCTCCATTCCTGAAAGAAGCTTGGCATCATCCCACCAGGTGGTTATCCCAGCCTGCCTATAGCGGGCGCCTAACTGGTGAGGATTCTCTCCGTATCTAAGTGATGCCGCCTTTTCAAGGGTAAGCACTAGGCGCTCTGGAAGTATGCCATCAGAACCAGTCTGGCTCAACCAGTTGGCAATAGCGCTGTCATATCTGGCCGTCAGCTGGAAAGCCTTAAGCGCCAGCTCCTTCTTTTTCTCATCTGAGACCTTTCCTGATTGCTTGATTTCGCGTACCACATCGGAATAGTCACTTGGATCTACAACCACTGCCACATGGGCATGATTCTTCGCTGCTGCACGTATCATCGTAGGTCCGCCGACATCTATGGTTTCGATGCTTGGCCTTTCAAAAAATGGATACAGGTTGCAAATCACCAAATCAAACGGCACTATCGACCGGCTGGCCAAATCCTGCAGATGGCTGGGTTTATCTAAATCCGCCAATATTGCACCGTGAATGATTGGATGTAAAGTCTTGACTCTTCCGTCAAGCATCTCTGCAGCCCCGGTTAAGTCTTCGACACTTTGGTGAGCGATCCCGTTTTCAGCCAGCACGGCGGAGGTACCACCGCTGGCCACGAATTCACATCCAAGGGCTCTTAACTGGTTGACGAAATCAATCAAACCCTCTTTGTAATAAACCGAGATCAGTGCCCTCAACTATTGTTCCTCGCAATCTTGATATTTCTCTAACTTCAATTCACCATCGCTAGAGCGAACTACCCGGGCCCCAAGATCAAAACTGCCATTAGCACCGATTTCCAGAAAATCTGCATAAGCAGCTATGGTCGCCGGATAAAGCACCCTCTCCACCTCTTTGATCCGCTCGTGTAGACGATCACGATCATCACCTGGAAATATTTTGACCGATTCCTGGGCTAAAATAGGTCCAGCATCGACATCTAACGTGGCTAAATGAACCGTACAACCGGTAACCTTTACTCCAAATTCCAACGCCGCTTCAACGGCATGCCAGCCTGGGAATGACGGCAGCAGGGACGGATGCGTATTTAATATTCTGCCGCCAAAGAATTCATGAATCCTTGATCCTAGCACTGTCCCATATCCGGCCATGGCCACTAGCTCAATGCGGTGCTTCTCAAGCTGCTCAACTACCTGCTCGGTGAATCCTTCACGGTCAAAGTCTCGACCATAGCTATTCCGGACAATTTCGATTCCCGGGATCCCTACAGCTTGTGCCACTTCTAGGGCACGACAGCTTCTGTCAGTTATAACCAGAGATATCTCGACCTCATTTTTCAAAATCGCTTCAAGAATCGTCCCACTTCCAGAAGCCAAAACCCCAATTCGCACGGCTTAAGGCTACTTGGACTCAGGCGTAAAACATGTTATTTATCCTGCTTGAAATCTTGGTAAATTAAAAACAATCCCGGAGTCAATGTTTTGATGACACTGACTCCGGGAAGGGTAAAAGTAACCTATAGCTTTGATACAACCTCTGCCATCAGATCAGCTGCTTCCGATGGATTTTTTGCCACAATAACACCGGCACTTTCAAGTGCTTTCATTTTGGCCTGTGCTGTTCCCTGGGAACCAGAAATTATTGCACCAGCGTGGCCCATCTTTTTGCCTGGAGGTGCTGTGACGCCAGCAATGTAGGCAACCACCGGTTTAGTCATGTGATCTCTGATAAACTCAGCGGCCCGCTCTTCCTCACTCCCGCCGATCTCGCCAATCATGATTACTGCCTTGGTTTCCGGATCAGACTCAAATGCAGACAAGCAGTCAATAAAATTAGTACCTGGAACAGGGTCTCCCCCAATGCCTACACAGGTAGTCTGCCCAATTCCCTTTTGGCTAAGTTCATGAAGAGCCTGATAGGTAAGAGTCCCTGACCGTGAAACAATCCCAACCGGACCCCCGGGCAAAGCTATGTCACCAGAAGTAATTCCTATATTGCACTGACCGGGAGTTATCACTCCAGGACAATTGGGTCCCAACAGTCTGGTGCCCGGATAGTCCCTCTTCAGGGTGTTGTACATCATCGCTTCGTCCTGAGCTGGAATGAACTCAGTAATGCAAACTACAAACGGAATTCCAGCCTTGGCCGCCTCAAGAACTGCTGCCGAAGCAAACCTGGGAGGAACCACTATGAACGATGCGTTGGCACCCGTAGCAACCACAGCCTCCTCAACTGTATCAAAAATTGGGATTCCCTCCACGTCGGTACCCCCTTTACCTGGCGTAACGCCAGCCACAACCTGGGTGCCGTAATCCCTGTTACGCAAGCCGTGAAACCGTCCCTGACCGCCGGTAAGGCCTTGAACTATAACCTTGGTATCTTTGTCGACAAAGATGCTCACTTTACATTTCCTCCATTCGCGAGTTCAACCGCGGTGCGGGCAGCTTCCAGCATCGTGGGCCGCAATATCAGCTTGTCAGATACGTACGGCTGTAAAATTTCACGAGCTTTTTCTGCGTTGGTGCCATCGAGACGAATAACGAGCGGATTTCGCAGCTCGACTCTTGAAAGGGCCTCTATTATTCCCTCTGCGACATGGTCACATCGGGTTATACCACCAAAAATATTGACCAATACCGACCTGACTTTGTCATCGGTATTGATTACCTCCAATGCATTCGTCATCACCTTGGCGTCGGCTCCGCCACCAAGATCCAAGAAGTTTGCCGCTTGGCCTCCCACTTGGTTCACCACGTCAAGTGTAGACATCGCAAGTCCAGCACCATTGGCAATGATTCCCACCGAACCATCCAATCCAATGTAATTAAGGCCTCTCTCCTTGGCCATCTTCTCGCGTCCGTCATATTCCTGAGTAACTCGAAACTCTTCCCACTCAGGATGCCTAAACCCAGCAGCGTCATCCAGAGTCACCTTCGCGTCCAGCGCATGAACCTTGTGCTCCGGAGTAAGGATTAGAGGATTTATCTCCACTAAGTCAGCATCCCCTTTTACAAAAGCGTCGTAAAGCTTAACCAGGATGTCGGCCACACCTCCGATTGCAGGCTGGTCAATGCCGGCCTTCTCAGCGATGCTTCGCGCCTCATCAATTGAAATCCCGTCAAGCGGATTCACATGGTGCTTTACAATTGCATCTGGGTCAGAATCCGCGACTTCTTCAATATCCACTCCACCTTTGGCGCTAACCATGGCCAAATGCAGTTTGGCGCTTCGATCGAGAGTAAATGAGGCGTAATATTCCTTCTCTATATCTGAAGCATGCTCCACCCAGACTCTCTTGACCAGGTGCCCTTTGATATCCATGCCTAGGATATTCGAAGCGTGCTTGCGAGCTTCTGGCTCACTGTTTGCAATTTTAATACCGCCGGCTTTTCCTCGCCCACCCACCTGGACCTGAGCCTTTATAACAGCGGGATAACCTACTTTATTCGCAATTGCCACTGCTTCATCGACAGTATCAGCAACGCCCCCCGGTGACGTAGGAATTCCGAATCGGGCAAAATACTGTTTGCCCTGGTATTCAAATAGATCCACCTTTGATATCTCCTTAACCTAGGTAGTTAGACGTGCATTTAGATACGACTGCTTTGCTATTCCGCTGCGCGCTCCCTATTATCAAGAGCTTTCTCGAGCCACTCAGATATAGTTGGCAAAGAAGATCCTGGCGTAAATACCTCTGCTACACCTATCTCTTTGAGTAGTGGAATATCATTGTCGGGAATTATCCCTCCCACTACCACCAAAACGTCCTCCACGCCCTGCTCTTTGAGGAGTTGGAAAATCTTGGGTACCAACGTCATATGGGCGCCCGAGAGAAGTGATAGACCGAGCGCATCGGCGTCTTCTTGGATCACAGCTTGAACAATTTGCTCCGGAGTCTGGTGCAGCCCGGTGTAAATGACTTCAAAACCAGAGTCTCTGAGAGCCCTGGCAATTACTTTTACACCCCTGTCGTGACCATCTAGTCCAGGCTTGGCTACAACAACTCGATAACGACGATCCACAGTGCCAAATTGTAGAGCCAAATTGGACTCTATATACAAACTTCCACGGAAATTAACCTAAACTTTTCAACATTACGCCCAGCAAACCAGCCAGGTCCCCTTGATTAATGTGTTCTCACCTGCGGATTCAATCAAAAGGGCTCAAAAAGCTACAAAAGGGTAAAACTGAGCCTTGAATCTCATATCACCTGTCAAACTGCACTTGCAATCGGTACCGAGTAACTCGGATAATTGTTCGCCTAAAGGTGCCTTCTTTGAATAGATTCAAACGTTTAACATACTGGTAACAGTTTTGACTCAGTTCTGAAACTTTTCCCTGGCTAATTTATATCCATAGGGTCGAAGTAATTCTTCGTTCCCTTCCAGAGTGCGTGAGCAGGTAACAAGCTTTAATGAAAAAACTGAGAATGGTTTGTCGTATGTAGAGGCGGAAGCCAGAGGACCATGTCTTGAAAGTACGGGCTTTAAATGTATGGACATATCTATAATGCTTGGGATACAATTAATGGTGCGATTACCTGCTATTTCGCCTATTTAAACTCAAATAATGTTTATGAAGGAGGAATGCGGTAGCCAATTTACCTGTGATCAGCTGTCGAATTAACATTTACGTGGAACCGTACGTTCCCGAAGAGTATTCTTGCCTTCTGTCAAAAGTAAAAAGCATGGAAAGGTGGAGTCAGATTTTCACTAGACCTGCAGAATCGCCTAGAACCAATTTAGCCAAAATCACGAGATCCACCTTGGTTGATTTCACTCGATAACTGCAAAGGAGAAATATGAAGCTCGTAGTCGCAATTGTCAAGCCGTTTAAACTTGATGACATTAAAGCCGCACTGGACAAGATAGACGTTAAAGGTATGACTGTAAGCGAAGCTCAAGGTTACGGACGCCAATCCGGACACACTGAAGTGTACCGTGGTGCCGAATATCAAGTATCCTTTGTGCCAAAGGTGAGAATAGAGATCGCAGTCGATGATGGATCGGCTGACAGAATCGTAGAAACAATTGTTTCTGCAGCCCAAACGGGAAAAATCGGTGACGGCAAGATATGGGTCCTTCCTATCGAAGAGCTGGTCCGGGTGAGAACCAACGAACGAGGAACTGACGCTATTTAGCAGCTAACACCTATTTTGGGGCGGCCTTATACTAGAGCCGCCCCATTACTATTGCATTCACCGGACCAGCCCTAGCCTGAGTGGAAATAAACCGACCGACAATGAGCGCTGAACAGCTAACAATTGAGATATTCAAAGAAACTCGAACAGCGCTGATCGAGCAGGCATTCATAGACCCTAAAAGTCTGGCTACTGAATTAACCGACCTTTGCGACAGCCTATTAAAAACCCTTTATCCAAATACGCCAAATACCGCCCTGATCGCGCTAGGCAGCTATGCAGACTACGAACTCACGCCAAATAGTGATCTTGACCTACTGCTGCTCCATAAACCAAAAGTCGATATAGAAACGTTGGCACAATCGATTTGGTACCCGATCTGGGACAGCGGACTAAAAATTGATAATTCAGTTAGGACTCCAAAAGAAGCGGTAAAGCTTGCATTGCGGGACCCACGCGTACTCAGCGGACTCTGCCGACCCAGATTGATCGCTGGAGATGTCGCACTCGTTCAAGAGCTGGAGCAACTTCTAGCCAAAGAATGGCACAGGCATCGAAAAACCGTGTTGCCCGCCGTAATTGAATATGCGCGTACCCGCCACGAGGAAGCCGGGGAATTGGCATACCTTTTAGAGCCTGATTTAAAAGAGGCAAAAGGCGGGCTTAGAGACTTTACTGTTCTGAAGTCTCTGGAAATTCTTGAGGGAAATGACCTGTTGGGTACAGGGCTTTTGAGCATTTATGACGCTCAAAAAATCCTGCAAGATACCCGAATGATGCTGCACCACAAAAACCCCAGATCAGGCAACCGGCTTGGACTCGAAGATCAGGACGCACTGGCGGAAGCACTCGGTTTTAGAGACGCCGATAGATTGATGGAGCACGTGGCTCAAGCCGGTAAAACAATTTCCTTTGCCTTTGACACCGTGGCGCATAACCTGCTTGGTTCGCTGAACCGGAAACCGAATAAAAAGCTTGAAATCCCAGAACCTTTCGTTTCCAATGGCTATGAAATCGATATACACCTGGAAGATGGGATACGTCCCACTTTTTCAATGCTTCTCAAACTGGCTGTTTTGGCGGGAACCCATAACTTGAGAATTTCAGAACAAGCCTTAGAAAAGTTTGCCAGTTCCAATCTCCAAACACCCAAACGATTTAGCGAGCAAGAGTTTCTTGATTTAATTTCATTCTTATCCATAGGGAAACCGATGATAAGAACCGCAGAAGCACTGGATCATTTCCGTCTATTCGAACTGATCCTTCCCGAATGGACCTACGTTCGTTCCAAACCTCAAAGAAACGCGTATCACACCTACACCGTAGACAGGCATCTTTTGGAAACCGTTGCAAATGCCTCGCAAATGCGAAGAAGAGTAAAACGTCCCGACCTGCTTTTAATAGGTGCGCTTCTTCATGACATTGGCAAGGGGCTTAATGGAGACCACACGGAAGAGGGGGCCAAGATTGTTCCGGCCATATGTTCACGCTTTGGGATGGATCAGTCAGATACGGACGTAGTCACCGCGCTCGTAACAAATCATCTCACTTTGGCGGACACTGCCACTAGAAGAGACCTCAACGACCCAAGTACAATCACCCAGGTAGCTCAAGCTCTCAAGGATCCCCTGTTGGTCGAGATTCTGGAAGTATTGACCGAAGCAGACTCTTTGGCAACAGGACCAAGCGCGTGGAGTAACTGGAAAGCCAAGTTGATTTCTGAATTGGCCAGCAAGACCATCCTCACTCTTGAGGGTAGCCAACCCCAAGAAGATGATTTTCCCGGAGATAGATTCGACTGCCTCATCGAGCAGGCAAATAACGCATGGGCAATGGAGGCAGACACCGAATCTCTTAAAATTGTTGCTCCAGATAAGCCAGGTCTATTTTCTTTGGTCACCGGTACTCTGGCTCTAATGGGAGTTGAGATACTTTCAGCAAGAATTGGGTCCAAGAATTCCTCAGCAATTGAGATCTTCCAACTCCGGCCAAATCCTAACAGGCCGCCAGATTGGATCCGATTCAAAAAAGAGTTGCAAAAGAGCTTTGACGAACCCTCGAGCCTTCCTGAACGGCTTGAAAATAAGGCGAAGAACTATTCCAGGGCCAAAAGACGCTCGGGAGTAAAAATGGTTCCCTCCCGTGTAGTCGTTGCACCGAAAGCCTCTTCCAGAGCCACCGTTGTGGAAGTTTGGGCCACCGATAGAATCGGACTGCTACATGACATTTCCAGCGTGATGGCAAAGATGTCGCTCTCTATAGCGCACGCCAAATTAACTACTCTTGGAGACGATGTTATTGACAGTTTCTATGTGACAGACAGTGACGGATCGCCAATTACAGACATGCACTCGTTGAGCGAGCTTAGTGCAGCAATTTTGGATGTGCTTGAATCAGAGACTGCATCATAACATTGTCTCAGTATCGCCCAGCGGTCAATAACCGGCACCATAGTCAACTGCATCTTCTATCGGCTCTCCGGCAACCCAGGTAGCCAACAAAGAGCGCATACGCTGAACGGTGTTTTCAGTTACCTTAGGGGATGACCAACTGTGATGAGGAAGCACCAGGACGTTTTCTCTTCGCCAGAGGGGATCAGACGACGGCAAAGGTTCAACCTCATATGCATCAAGCAGTGCAAACCGTATCTTCTTCCGGTCGAGCACCTTGACCAGCGCGTCATGGTCGATCAATCCTCCGCGCGAAAGATTGACTATCGTGACATCATCTTTCATTGACTCCAACACACTCTGGTTGATTATTCCCCTGGTTGCTTTGGTCATAGGAAGCCCCACCACCACATAATCAGCCTGAGTAATCTCACTTTGCCAAGCCTCCCCGGTAATGCTGCGTATGCCGTCCTCTTCTTGTGGCCGTAAAGTTCTGCTCCACCCCACAATCTCTGCCCCGAATCCCTTCAACATTTGCGCTACAAGAGAATTAACCGAGCCCATTCCAAGCAGCAAAACCTTGGCCCCCTGTAATTCCCTCAGCTCAATCGAGTTGTCCCATTTGGCATTGTCCGAATTGCGAACGAACCAGGTCATTCTTTTCGCAGAGGCCAAAATACCAAGCACCGCCCACTCAGCCATGGGGCGAGCAAAATTGTCACCACCATTTGTCAACAGCAAGCCTCGTTTAGCGAATTCGCCTAATGGCAAAGCATCGACACCCACAAAGTCAGAATGAATCCAGCTGAGATTAGGAAAAATACTTGCAGCCTTCACTACCCACTCGCCGCTAAATCTGCCGTGACACCACAACAACTCCACCTCCGTTACTAAATCGAGGTCAGCAGCATTTTTAACTTCTCCTAAATGATCAATTTCCACAAATTCGTGATCTATACCCAATGTGGAAGCCAAACTGGCAAAATGCCTCCCCGCGTCTGCTGATCCTGCAGCAGCTATCTTTGCACTAAATGGCTTTTTCCTTTTGAAGTTAACTTCTGGCACGGACTTTCCAACTCCTTGATAAAGGTTGCGAGAACAGGCCGGGTGTCCAGTCTCAGCTTTATTTCCCTAATCCACGATTCTATAACCACACGAACTCCCCACTATTGGGTTCAACCTCTTCTGACCGTTTGGGAAAAATTAGCTTCGACCCAGTAAATATCCGAACAACTCGCGTCATAACCTAAAAAATCATGAGACTGAATCCTTAAGCGCTGGTAAAATCCCAGATCATGCAGTCAGGAAGAGGAGTTAATGCCGGAGAGTGAAGCGCAAAGCGGGTTTATTCTTAAATCAACTCGTCTCTCTAACTTAACATTCAGTCAGGAAGAAAGGATAAAAGCCATACGGCGGTATCGGCTAGATGATCCCTCCTGGTTCCCGATATTTCAAGATATTGCCCGCCTTGCAGCGCAACTGCTGTCTAAACCCCATGGAGCTGTTAATATCGTCGGTAAAAATGCGGTTTGGAATACAGCTCGCAATAAAGGACTCAGATCGAACACGCTCAACGAATTCGGTTTTTGTCCCCTGGTTGTAGACCATGCAGCACCCCTGACGGTGAATGACACCAGTATTGACCAGCGTTTCAATCAGTATCCAAGTGTCATTATTGGGGAAGTGGGAAATTACTGCGGGGTACCGCTATTCACACCGGAAGGACAGCCGATTGGTTCTGTGTGCGTCTGGGGAGAAGGGACCTTCCAATATTCAAGCGAACACGTTGAAGGACTGACAGCACTTTCAAGACAAGCCTCAATGCTACTCGAACTTCACCACAATAACCATCATCTGGAGCAAGACCGACAAAACGAACGCCTGGCTTCACAGATAATGACCGATATCGTTGCGAGCCGCTCACTGGAGGAGGTACTGACCACTCTTGTCGTTTCCATCGAACGACAGACTGAAGCCGAAGGTACAAAGTGTTCTATTCTCACCGTAGAAAACGGAATTATGAAATATCTGGCGGCGCCCAGCCTGCCGAAATCCTACATGGAAAAAACCAATGGCCTACTAGTCGAATCAGGAATAGGCACCTGCGCTAGAGCGGCATCAACTCGAGTACCAGCGGTTAGTTACGACATCTCAATAGATCCAAGCTGGGAACCTATATCTGAGCTTGCCCTGGCCTATGGACTTAGATCATGCTGTTCATTGCCGATATTTGGCAATGAAGGAGAAGTCATAGCTACTTTTGCGCTATATTATGGCGACACCAGGTATCCAGATCCCGAACACTGGAAAATTCTAGACGACTGGGCCACCTTGGTCGGACTGGCAATTACTCGCTCGAGAGACCAGGACATCTTACGCCAAAACGCTTCCTGCGATCCCTTGACTGGACTGCCCAACCGGATAACTCTGACACAAATCATAGATGACTTGCTTGCGCTTCGAAGAAATGGGGCTCAAATTGCAGTCTTCCTTGTAGATCTGGATGGCTTCAAATTACTCAATGACAGCCTTGGACACGCCCATGGCGACGAGTTTATCGTTCAACTCTCAAACCGCCTAACTAAGGCTTTGCAACCGATGGCTGAAGTTTGCCGATTAGGAGGGGATGAATTCGTAATAGTCCTACAAGGCATTTACGGCCCCAAAGAGGCAGAATCGTTCGCTATGAAAATCCTTGAACTTATTAGAGTCCCAACCGTAATCTCGGGTCGTTCCATTACCCTTACCGGTAGTATCGGAGTAGCTATCAGCGAGCATGAGAGCACTGCTGACGAACTTTTAAGGCAAGCTGACTCAGCCATGTATAACTCTAAAAATCGGGGACGAAATACTTTCTCTCTAGCTGACGAACAACTAAGGCTGGAAATTCTCAAAAGATTCGAAACCGAAGTAGACCTTCGATCAGCTATCAGCAGACGGCAGTTGAGCCTGGTATATCAACCCAACTTAGACATGTCAACTGGGATCGTCGCTGGAGTTGAGGCGCTTCTTCGTTGGGAACACCCCACCAAGGGTAATATTTCGCCAGATCTGTTTATTCCCATTGCGGAAGATAGTGACATAATCACGGACATTGGTTCCTGGGCGCTACTTAGGGCCTGTACCGATATGGCAGCCAAGCGGGAGCATGACCCATTTTTCAAAAATGTCAGACTTTGGGTCAACGTGTCGTCAAAACAGTTAAACTCGTCATTTCTCTCAACGATTGCAAACATTTTAGAAACCTCCAGACTTCCCTCCAATCGCCTGGGTTTGGAAATCACCGAGTCGATATTTATGCAAGATGTCAAGGCTATTTCTACAATCCTTATGCGCCTTAGGGCTAATGGAATCTCAATTGCGATAGACGACTTCGGAACCGGATTTTCGAGTTTGGCGCAACTAAGAACCCTCCCGGTCGATGTAATCAAGATCGATAAGGCATTCATTGACGGCATAGGAGTAAGCGGCTCCGATGAAAGCGTAGTGATCGCAATTATTCGCCTGGCAGAAGCCCTTGGAATCCAAACTGTAGCAGAAGGGGTGGAAACCGAATCTCAGCGAACTCGCCTTTTGGAACTCGGTTGTCCCCGCGCTCAGGGTTACTTGTTCAGCTCTGCTGTACCTTTAGATGAAATCGACACCAATCTAACTGTCTGACAACAAATAACGGAAACTTTCCACGATCTGTGTGTTGTCTGAGCTTAATTAATCCTTAGGCACCTGCTGAAAGCGTTATCTTAGCACCTGGATAGGATGGATTTGCCTGGGCTTTGGCCACTGGTGCCCTTGAGCCAGCACCTAAATCCGGAACCGGGATGTCTATTGCGGTGAAGAGAAAAACCCTTAGCTTATATAGCTGAACCCTACCTCCAATAATCAACTTCCATAAATGGGTTTTGGCTGGCTATTGCTGTTAATAAATTATTTTCTAATTTTCTAAAGCTTTATCGACTCTTTGCCGATAGATAAACATAGCCATCGAGCGGTAGGTGATAGAAGTGAAGACGATACTACTTAGCAAAGATCAAATCGAAGTACTGGAACCAGGCAGTGGTGCTTGGCTAGGCCTAGATGAGAGTGAGATCAAATCTCAGGTAAACGCTATCTTTTCGCCTTCTACTACCGCCACTCAATTCAGAGCCAACCAGATCGCAACCGGGTACCAATTGCCAATATCAAAGTTCCGTCGACACCTTCGAACCCTGGTAACAGGTTTAGTTCTTGTGATTGGAGTTGGCCTGGGCGCTTCTTACTACTCAGGCATTTCAAGTAGCTCGGCACATCACTCGGTCCAAAAGCCCAACCCAACAGTTTTAGTAGTTCATTCAAACACTATTACGCAGCCTTAGAGAAGATCCACCAGACCATCTTGGTTACAAAGATAATCTTTGGCTAACCTTTGCCCAATTACGGATTATCGCTTGAACTATTGTCACGCCAGTTATGGCCAGTCATTTACTGGCGCTTCAAACCGGAGAAAAGTTCGAATTAGGTTAACGTAGGCTCAAAGCGGCTAAAATTTCACCGCACTAGCATCCATTTATGCCTTTTTTATCGGGGCAAGCGAGAGTAGTAGGGTCTTTTCGCCTATTACCGGGAATCTGACCCGAATCTCGGTCTTCTCACCACTTCCTTTTATGGAAGTTACAACCCCTTCTCCCCACTTCCCATGAACGATATCATCCCCAATCTTGAGATCATCCAGACCGGCCGCATGAGAATTGTTGTTAAATGCGGATCTTCTCTGGCTTCGGGCTTCCGGCTCGCCGTTGGACTTAAATTGGCTGTTATTTAGCGAACCGAAATATGAAAGGGAGGCTGTACTTCGCTTGGGAGAAATATCTTCCACTAAAATCCGCGGGATCTCATCTATAAACCTGCTTGGAGGATTAGAGAGCCCTTCCCCCCATTGTCCCCTTTGCGACGCCAAAGTAAGATAAAGTCTTTGCATGGCTCTGGTTATTCCCACGTAACACAGCCTTCGTTCCTCTTCTAACTCCTGCGGGTCTACTAAGGAGCGCTGATGAGGAAACATACCATCCTCCATACCAGTTAGAAATACCACGGGAAACTCGAGTCCCTTTGCGGTATGAAGCGTCATCATTACCACAGTCGAATCAGGCACATCTTCATCTGTTGCTGACACTAAAGCTACATCTTCAAGAAGATCCTGAAGACTAATGTGCTCTTCACCTACCCGAATAAATTCTTCCAGATTCTCGAGCCGACCCGCCGCTTCAACCGACTTCTCAGCCTTCAACTCATCCATATAACCGGATTCGTTCAGTATAAATCTGATTAATTCAGGTACCGAAGTTTCGCTTTTCACCAGATCTCTTGCCGCCTCAAGCAGCTGCAGCAGCCCGTTGAGACCAGATAGAGCCTTCCCTGACACGCCTGCCAGTGCCGCATGCGATAGTGCATCAAAAAGATGCATTCCCGACATATTTGCATAGAGATCGACCTTGGAAAGCGAAGCATCGCCCACGCCCCGCTTGGGAACATTGATAATCCTGCGTAGCGACACCTCGTCTTGGGGATTGACGATTAACCGCAAATAAGCAAGAAGGTCTTTGATTTCTTTCCTATCGTAAAATCTTGTTCCACCGATAACCCGGTATGGGATCGCCCGCCTTACAAACTCCTCTTCCAATATTCTCGATTGGGAGTTGGTGCGGTAAAAAACAGCTATATCGGAAAATGAGTTTTCCAGTGAAGTCAGCTCAGCAATCTGATTTGCCACATATGCGGCTTCCTCGCGATCACTTGGCGCCTTGTAAAGTCTTATCGGCTCGCCTTGACCTTCACTGGTCCAGAGATTCTTAGGTAAGCGGGAAAAATTATTAGCGATTACTGCATTTGCAGCATCAAGAATGGTCTGAGTTGATCGATAGTTCTGTTCAAGAACCACAGTCTCAGCGTCGGGAAAGAACTTTTCGAATTCCAAAATATTTGTCATATCAGCGCCACGGAATCCATAGACACTCTGGTCAGAATCCCCAACCACAAATACGTTACGCGACTCTGCCCCCAGTAATGCAACCAGCCGGTTTTGAACTTTATTGGTATCTTGATATTCATCGACCAATAAGTGGAGAAATCGCCTTTGGTAGTGATCCAACACTTCAGGAAACTCCTCAAAAAGTTTCACCGTCATATTCAGCAGATCATCAAAATCCATTGCGGACGCTGCTAACAGTCGGCGTTGGTACTCCTGATAGACCTCTCCGATCTTCCTTTCAAAGATGTTTCTGGCTACGTCCAAATACTGAACTGGGTCAATCAGGTCAGCCTTGGCGGAGGAGATATGGGAAGCCAGGCTCCTAGGCGGAAACCTCTTAGCATCCAAGTCCAAATCCCTGGCAACATATCCAACCAGCCTTATCGAATCCGCTTGATCATAAATGGTAAAGCTTGATTTGAACCCCAGCGCTGTTGCATGTTGACGCAATATCCTTACACACGCACTATGAAAGGTAGACACCCACATTTTTTCTGCCACGGGACCAACCAGGTCAACTAGCCTGCGGCGCATTTCTGATGCTGCCTTGTTGGTGAATGTAATTGCGAGAATCTCATAGGGGGAGATTTGCATCTGTTCGATCAGATAAGCAATCCGCCTTGTCAGCACCCTTGTCTTGCCCGAACCGGCCCCAGCTATCACAACCAGGGGTCCACCTATATGCGTTACGGCCTGTCTTTGTGCCGGGTTCAAATCAGAAAGCAAAGATTCTTGTGACATAAATTTCATACCTGGCAACCCTGTGGCGGCCAGGCTACTCCCATTCGATAGTTCCTGGAGGTTTAGAGGTTATATCGTAAACCACTCTATTTACTCCGGGAACTTCAGCAATCACCCGAGAAGATATTGATTCGAGGACTTCATAAGGGAGCCGTGCCCAATCAGCAGTCATTGCATCTTGTGAAGTTACCGCCCTGAGGACGATCGGGTAAGCGTATGTACGCTCGTCGCCCATAACTCCTACGCTGCGGATAGCTGGCAGAACCGCAAAACTCTGCCACAAAGAACGGGTGAGGCCGGCATTTTCGATCTCTTCCTGAACAATCGCATCGGCTTGTCTTAGAATCTCAACTCTTTCATGGGTTACCTCACCAATAATTCGAACCGCTAGACCAGGACCAGGAAATGGTTGGCGCCATACCATCGCCTCAGGAAGTCCCAATTCCTCACCGATCGACCTGACCTCGTCTTTGAACAGCAGCCTAAGAGGTTCAATCAGTTCGAAGTCCATGTCGTCCGGTAACCCTCCGACATTGTGATGTGACTTTATCTTAGCCGCATCTTTTGTACCTGATTCGATCACATCGGGATACAAGGTACCCTGAACCAGATATTTAGCGCCTTTGATCTCGTGCGACACTTCTTCAAAGATGCGGATAAATGTGTTGCCTATAATTTTCCGCTTCGATTCTGGATCGGTCACCTCTGCTAATAACTGATAAAACTTCTCGGCAGCCTCAACCACTATCAATTCGATCTTGAACTGATCCCTGAATGTTCTCTCGACGGTCTCCCGCTCACCGCTCCGCATCAGGCCGGTATCCACAAAGACGCACACCAGCTTGTCACCAACTGCCTCGTGGACCAAAGCTGCTGCGACTGCAGAGTCAACGCCACCTGACAGTGCACAAATAACTCTTTCAGCTCCAACTTGGCTTCTGATAGCTTCCAGCGACTGTTCGATAATGGAGTAACTTGTCCAGGAAGCTTCTGCTTTGACTGCTTCGCTCAGAAAGTTCCCCAGCAACTGGTGGCCATATTCGGTATGCGCTACCTCAGGATGGTATTGCACGGCATATATCGCACGTGCCGAATCTTCCATAACAGCAACCGGTGCATTTGAAGTGGAGGCTGTAACGCTAAATCCCGAAGGAGCCTCGACAATTGCATCGAAATGACTCATCCACACACTTTGGCTCAAAGGAGAATGCGAAAGCAGGGTTCCGTGCTCCTTTGCCACCAGGTCCACTCTCCCGTATTCGCCTTTGCTATTTCTTGCGACAACCCCGCCAAGTTCTGCTGCGATTAGCTGAGCCCCGTAACAGATGCCCAAAATAGGAATCCCGGACTCAAAAATTCTCTTATCAATACGGGGAGATCCAGGCTCATTTACGCTCTTAGGCCCGCCGGAAAGAATTATTCCCTTCGGATTGAGCTCAAGCAATTCCTCCAAGCCAATATTTGCGGGAACGATTTCGGAGTAGACATGATGCTCCCGTACCCTTCTGGCGATTAACTGCGCGTATTGGGCACCAAAGTCAAATACTGCGACCAAAGAAGATCTAGCATCATGCACGAAGGAAAGTCCTAACCGGCAATTAGTGGCCCATTCCCACGCGCTGAGCAGTCTGAAGGGCCTTTCCTTCTGTCTGAAGCGCTGGGGCTACCATAACTTCGGCTTTCTGGAACTCTTTCACCGTTTCATACCCACAGGTCGCCATTGAGGTTCTCAGAGCACCGAACAGATTAAGGCGGCCGTCATTTTCATGGGCCGGACCAACCAAGATCTCTCTTAGTGATCCCCTTTGCGCAACCTTGACACGTGCCCCTCTTGGCAGAGTTGGGTGAAAGGTGGCCATGCCCCAATGATACCCATGACCAGGTGCCTCATAGGCGCTGGCAAGAGGAGATCCGATCATTACCGAATCCGCACCGCAGGCAATTGCTTTCGCAATATCGCCTCCACGGCTCATTCCGCCGTCGGCGATCACATGAACGTATACGCCGGTTTCATCAAGATGGCGCATTCTGGCACCAGCTGCATCCGCAATAGCTGTAGCCTGAGGAACGCCGAGGCCTAACACTCCTCTTGTGGTGCAAGCATTGCCTGGACCAACCCCTACCAGGACTCCTGCAGCGCCGGTTCTCATCAAATGCAGAGCAGCCTGATATGAGGCACAGCCTCCAACTATAACTGGCATGTCAAATTCACGAATGAACTTCTTCAGGTTCAAAGGCTCAGAGGTCTTTGAAACATGCTCTGCGGAGACGACCGTTCCCTGAATTACTAAAAGATCAAGCTCAGCATCCAAAATCGCTTTAGCCATGAATTCTGTCTTTTGAGGAGTGACCGAAGCAGAAGTAACAACACCTGCATCTTTGATCTGCCGTATACGCTGGGTAACCAATTCCAGCTTTATTGGTTCGGCGTAGATCTCCTGCATCCTCTGAGTGGCCTTTTCGGGATCAAGCTTTGCAATCTCAGCCAAGAGCGGCTCGGGGTCATCGTACCTGGTCCAAAGACCTTCAAGATTCAGCACTCCGACCCCGCCCAGCTTGCCAATCTCAATAGCAGTCTGTGGCGATACCACACCGTCCATAGCCGAAGCCATAAGCGGCAGATCGAACTTGAAGGCATCAATTTCCCAGCTTATGTCCACATCCTCCGGGTCGCGAGTCCTACGACTTGGAACGATTGCAATATCGTCAAAACCATAAGCCCGGCGACCGGATTTGCCAATGCCAATCTCGACCTCTGCCACTTTGCCTCCTAGGTACAGAAAATACTCAAAACTCGAAAAGAAATACAGCCAACAATCAAAATAAATACGGTTTCAAAAATGTGTTGAAAGATAAATTCTAATCGACTGCCGTACTTTTTGTACAATCATTTCACCGCTTGATTGAGTGCTCAATCATCATCAGGAACTCAAAAAGAATTCGCGCAGTAGCTCCCCATATCAAATCATCCCCCAAGTCAAAAAAATGCATGTTGCGCCACTCACCATTTCGGGTGGGCCAGGACTCAATCGAGTAGACACCCTCGTTGCAAAGGTGGGAAACTGGCAAGGAGAATACTTCGTCTACTTCGTCGCGATTGATTATGTAAGAATCAGGTTTAGCTGTGGTTGCCACAAACGCTACAAGATTAAAAGATGACGAACTGGTAGATGCGCTCAGCAACCGGCCCAGCATCGACATTTTTTCCGGAGCCAAACCGATCTCTTCCCACGTTTCCCTCAGTGCCGCCGACTCAACAGATTCTCCTGGTTCAACCTTTCCACCTGGGAAAGCAATCTCTCCAGCGTGGTTCCTGAGAGAGCTGCTCCGCCTGGTAAGTATCAGGTGTGCTAATCCCATCTCTTCAAAAACCGGAATTAGCACACCTGCCTCCGACCTTCGAGATTCTCCATCACCAGCCTCTGGAAGGTTGGTAGCTAGCACTTTTGGAGTATGCGTTGACATAGCACGTTCGACCAGTTTTAACGAGATATCAGTAGTTGGGAGCAAACCACCGAATAGTTCAGTTGGCTCCAAGATCAGAGATCCGGCGGGCCTGGTCACTTTTTGCCTGTATGTGCCACCGTCCCTAAACAATTACATCACCGCTTCGCACAATAAGGTTAGATTCTAGATATTTTCAATTATCAGCCTAGTTCCACCAACCACCTATTTACTTATGCTTTCCATACAACAAAAAGATGGGGCCGAATTTAACTCCGACCCCATCTTGAAATACTTGCGTTTAGGCAAAGTAGAGCTTGAAATTCAAGCGACTACATCATTCCGCCCATGCCGCCCATGCCGCCCATGCCTGCTGCAGCAGCGGCGCCATCATTCTCGCTTGGCTTATCTGCAATCAGGGCTTCAGTGGTCAGAAGCAGTGCAGCTATCGAGGCAGCATTTTGTAGCGCAGACCTGGTAACCTTGGCCGGGTCAATGACACCAGCTTTGACTAGATCTTCGTACTGTCCCGTCCTGGCGTTCAGGCCAATGTTGCCTTCAGCTTTAGACACAGCCTCAACCACTACCGCACCTTCAAGACCAGCATTGTTGGCTATCCAGCGAAGTGGCTCTGCAACAGCCTTGGCGACAATTGAAGCTCCAATAGCCTCATCGTCTTCAAGCTTCTCGATCAGGCTGTCAATTGCAGCTCGTGAACGCACTAGGGCAGTTCCACCACCAGCAACGATACCTTCTTCGATAGCAGCCCGAGTAGCAGAAAGTGCATCTTCGATACGGTGCTTCTTTTCTTTCAGCTCAACCTCGGTAGCTGCGCCAACCTTGACTACCGCGACCCCTCCAGAGAGTTTGGCTAAACGCTCTTGCAGTTTCTCGCGATCCCAGTCAGAATCGGTGTCTTCGATCTCACGACGGATTTGGAGGATTCTTCCCTCAACATCAGCCTTATCACCATGTCCACCGATCAACTTGGTGTCATCCTTGTTGACTTCAACTCTTCTGGCGCTTCCAAGCAAGTCCAGGGTCGCAGTCTCTAACTTGAGCCCGACCTCTTCTGAAATTACCTGACCACCAGTCAAAACTGCCATATCCTGCAGCATCGCTTTACGTCGGTCACCAAACCCAGGGGCCTTTACAGCAATCGAGTTGAAGGTTCCACGGATCTTGTTGACCACCAGAGTGGCAAGGGCTTCCCCTTCGATATCCTCAGCAATTATCACCAAAGGCTTACCGCTTTGCATAACTTTTTCAAGTAAAGGCAGAAGCTCGTGTACAGTGGAAATCTTGCCAGCGTAAAAAAGGATATAAGGGTCGTCTAAGACTGCTTCCTGCCTATCCTGGTTGGTTACGAAATACGGCGAAAGAAATCCCTTGTCAAACTGCATACCTTCAGTAAACTCAAGTTCCAAACCAAAGGTGTTGGATTCCTCGACAGTGACGGTTCCGTCTTTGCCGACCTTGTCGATTGCCTCAGCCAATATTTCACCAATACTTGAATCAGCCGCAGAAATAGAAGCAACCTGAGCAAAGTCAGACTTTGCCTCGATTGGCTTAGCCTGGTTTTGGATTGACTCCACAGCAGCGGCAACAGCCTTTTCAATACCCCTCTTAAGTCCGAGTGGACTGGAACCGGCTGCTACGTTACGCAATCCTTCACGGATCAGGGCCTGAGCTAGAACAGTTGCAGTTGTGGTACCGTCTCCGGCCACATCGTTAGTCTTGGTGGCCACTTCTTTGACAAGCTGTGCGCCCATATTCTCAAACGGGTCTTCGAGCTCTATTTCACGAGCAATTGAGACACCGTCATTGGTGATAGTCGGTGCACCGAACTTCTTCTCCAAAACAACATTTCGTCCCTTTGGCCCAAGGGTCACTTTGACTGTGTCAGCAAGCTTGTTTACTCCAGCCTCAAGGGCCCGCCTGGCATTCTCGTCAAATTTTAAATTCTTTGCCATTACTTAGTCACCTTCGCCAAAATATCTCTACCGGAAAGAATCAGCAGTTCTTCTCCGTCGACAGTAATCTCGGTTCCGCCGTATTTTGAATAAACAACAGTGTCACCTACGCTAACGTCAACCGGAATGATATCTCCGGTCGAATCAGCCCGCCTTCCAGGTCCAACTGCAAGGACCTGACCCTGTTGTGGCTTTTCCTTAGCCGAATCTGGTATTACCAGTCCTGAAGCTGTGCGCTCTTCGGACTCATTTGGCTTCACGACGATCCGGTCGTCCAATGGTTGAAGCTTCATCGTTTTACAAGCCTCCTTGTAGATTTGTTAATCAAAGTGTAGTGGTCTCTTAGCACTCTCCGCTAGTGAGTGCTAACTGTACTGAAAAATATTATAGAATTCAACTTCTTTTTTCAAACAATCTTTTTTATTCAGCAAATTCTTCTAGCGCCATAGAGGGGTACGCTCCAAGAGACAGGTCGCTTGGGCCAAAATTTTCGAGCCTCCAAGCACCAGCCGCAGCTATCATTGCCCCATTGTCAGTACAGTTTATTTTGGCGGGTATGCAGGCTGCCAGCTGGTGTTTATGTGCGCCTTCCACCATTCGCTTCCGCAAAATGGTATTGGCAGCTACTCCTCCGGCAAGTGCCACCGATTTTGCACCGTTTTCAACCGCAGCCTTTATGGTCTTTTCAACCAAAATATCAACTACAGCAGCTTGAAAGCTTGCGGCAATATCAGAGACTTCGACATTAGGATTTTTCCTGGCATAGGTCACAACAGCTGTTTTAAGTCCGGAAAATGAAAAGTTAAAAGATCCGTCCCGGAGTGCCCTGGGAAATCTTATTGCTTTTGGGTCTCCAAACTGAGCTTCCTTCTCGATCTCCGGCCCACCTGGATAACCGAGACCCAGAAATCTGGCAACCTTGTCAAAAGCTTCCCCTGCAGCGTCATCCAAACTTTGGCCGATTATTCGATACCGGCCCGGAGCTGACACCAAAACCAACATGGTGTGTCCTCCTGAAACCAGCAACATTACGGCCGGATATTCAATTGGATCGTCTTCGAGCCGAACCGCAAATAAATGTCCTTCAAGATGGTTGACTCCGACCAGTGGAACATTCCACGCAATCGAAAGCGCTTTCGCCGCGGCCACTCCAACCATAAGAGCCCCGGAAAGTCCAGGTCCCATGGTTACAGCTATCGCCTCTAAATTTGGGCTAATCATATTAAGGCCAGCTATGGTCAAGGCCTCACGCACCACCGGAAGTATCTGCTTCTCGTGTTCCCTTCCAGCAAGTTCAGGCACAACTCCGCCGAATTTAGAATGCACCTGCTGCGACGAGATAACCGAAGAAAGAGCGTGATGCCCATCTCTTACGACCGCGACAGCTGTTTCGTCGCATGAAGTCTCGATCCCAAGAATCAACCCTTGGGTAACTGGATAGGAATTCATCGTCTAAATAGCTTCCTTGCCCTAAGTTGGGTCGGCTCAATACCTGCGGCAGCCTCTATGGCACGAATTCTTTCGTGATATTCACTGCTGTCAATATCGTAAGCCCACATAATTATTGCGTCCTCGCCACTTTCCTGGTAATACCCCTTACGGACTCCAGCCGGCTGAAACCCAAATTTCTGATATAGGCGTTGGGCTGGGTGATTTGACACCCTCACTTCCAGCGTGACGCTTTTGACGTTTCTTTCCCATGCCAGCCTCACAATATGAGCCAGCAGTTTGGTTCCCACCCCAGACCTGTGAAGATCAGGGTCTACTGCAATATTGGTGATGTGCGCTTCATCGACCACATATAGCACACCACAGTATCCAACTATCCGCTTATTGCTCAAGGCAACAACGTACGACCTGGTTATGCCATGGGCCAGTTCACCCAAAAAGACTGCCCTAGACCATGGATTCGGATAAGCCCTATTCTCAATTTCCAAAACCTTATCCAGATGTTTCTTCCTCATTACTTCAATCCGAAGGTTTGAGAGAAAGGAACTGGAATCCTGCTTTTTTGCCAAGCTCATTAACTCTCCTTCTTGAGAGCTTTACGAACCTCGAAATTTACCTTTGCATCCGCATCTCTAATGTAGACCACCTCAACATTTTCAGGCGAAACGAACTGCTCGGAATAGAACATCGGCTGAGCCAGCTCAAACATCATCGCCGTCAAGGGATACGCCATTGCCAACCCTGCGAATTGGACCTGAGGAATGGTGGAGAATACCTCCTGGTATCGATTCGCTCCATGACCCACCAGCAACGTCAATTCATCAATACTTTCGATTTCCACTGCGACATTTTCAGGACTCGCCACCAAATAAGGTCCAAGTCTAGTTACACCACCGGGCACCTTTTTGTAGGTCGAGTAGAATACTTCGCCTCGACGGGCGTCGAGCACGGACACGATCAGCCTGGGACAGTTCTTCTGACTAAACGCCAAAATATCAAGAGAGGTCAATGGTATTATCGGAACTCCAATTGCGCCCGCAAATGATTTGGCAAATGAAACTCCGACCCTAAGCCCGCTGAACAGTCCCGGTCCTACATCAACCACTAGAGCCGAGATCGACGATCTCTTGATTCCGGATTCAACCATAATACGTTCAAGGACAACACCTATTCTCTCCAACTGATTATTAGGACCTGGAAATGAAGTTATATATGGCGGCTGACCGTGCTTGCATAAACCAATTGATGTCACATCCGAGGCAGTGTCTATCCCAAGCAGTATCATATTGCCACACCCCAGTGACCAGTTATATCATTCTCCAACTGATTCCGCCGACCCGTGAAACCTGAACCCACGATATCCAAACTAACAAATCTTGGCGCCTGGCCGGCAATCTCATCCTCGAGGGATACATCGTCTTCAAGGCGCTCAAAGGTTATATGAAGGAAACTTTCGCTAAACATGCCTAAGGCCTTTTCGCCCCATTCCATCACTACAAAATGCCCCTCTTCCAGCAGATCAGGGATGCCAAGGACATCGAGCTCTTCCAAGCTGTCAATTCGGTAGATGTCGACGTGCTCAATTGGAAACTTGCCTCTGTAGTTCTTCATGATCACAAATGTCGGGGAAGTAACGGTCTGGTCAACCCCCAGAGCCTGAAGAAGCGATCTGGCAAACACCGTCTTTCCGGCACCCAGATCACCTGTCAGAACCACCAGGTCGCCACCTTGCAGATGCTTAGATATCACCTGGGCCAACTGCTGCATCTGTTTGACATCGTTGACCACAAGCCTAAGCATGGTTATTCCCCAAAGCGAATTTTACAGCCAGAGCATAATCACTTGCCATCAGCTTTACTATGGGCTCCCCCATTCTCAGTCCATAAGAAGGATGATAAGTTACAATGATTGCTGGTTTTAGCCCAGCGAGATTCCGACCTCTCAGGCGACCCAGAGCAATCTGCTGACCGGTCAACATCTGCGAAGCTGTGGATCCCAGGCAGAGTACAGCCTTGGGGCGCAAGGTATCAAGCTGACCAATTAAATAATGTGAACATGCTGCAATTTCATTCGGCAAAGGGGTGCGGTTCTCAGGCGGTCGGCACTTTACCACGTTGGTTATGAAGAGGTCCTCCCGGGTAAAAACTCCATTTACGGAAATAATCTCATCTAAGAGCTTGCCAGATCGACCCACAAAGGGCCTGCCCTTAACATCCTCCTGAGCACCCGGACCCTCTCCAACCAGGACGAGCTGTGCATCAGGATTCCCTTCCCCTGGCACCGCGTGGGTACGAGTCTTACTCAGATCACAGCTTTGGCAACTAGCAATCTCTTCGGCAATTACCTGCAGCTTTGAGCGTTTATCTGACAACCGAAACCCCCATCACGTTAGCCCCAAGGCACCAGAGCCATAGTTTGGCATACCGCTCGAATCCAAAATGCGAGGAACCCGGAAACCAATACCTGTGATCACCTCATAATTAATAGTGCCCAACAAATCGGCCCATTCGTCAGCAGTAACTGACTGCGACCCCTGGGTCCCAATGAAAACCACTTCGTCTCCGACAGAAACATCTGGGTCGTCGCCACAATCCACAATCACTTGATCCATGGTAATTGTTCCAGCCAGAGGACGCCTTTCCCCGCTGATCAACACCTCTACACCGCTTTCGAACAACCGTCTTGGAATCCCGTCCGCATAGCCCAAAGGTACAGTTGCGAGCACAGTCCTGTCACCGGTGGTTGGCCGCTTTCTTCCGTATGAGGGAAACTCCCCGGGACCCACTTCCCTAATAAATGAAACCCTTGCTTTCAAAGTCATTACCGGCCACAGATCCTCAATTTCGGTGTCCAGAGACGGAGAACACCCATAAAGTGCTATCCCTGACCTGACCATATGGAAATGTGAGCCCGGGTAATTGTAGGCTGCGGCCGAATTCGCAACATGAAATCTTGGAGCATACCCGCTTTGGAGCAGCTTCTCTTTCAGGTCGTCAAATATCGACAACTGCCTCATTGTGAATTCCACCAAGTCGGATACATTAGGCTGATCTGCCACCGAAAGGTGAGTCCAAAAGCCCTCCATCTTCAGACCAATCTCATTTCCGTATACTGCCAGATCCATAATTTCAGATGGGTTAGCTCCTACCCTATGCATACCGGTATCTATCTTGAGGTGATAGCCAATTCGCTTCTCAGAATCTATCGATTCCTTGAAAACCTTTTCTGCGGCCTGTCGGGTCCTCAACATAGCTTCCCGGCTATAAAGCGTGAGAGTGATGCCCTCATTCAAAGCTTCCGGAATCGCACAGATATCCGGTTCCGAAAGGCAAAGAATTGAACCACTGATTCCAGCCTGCCGAAGCTCAATACCTTCATCTATATTAGCCACCGCAAAATTAGCAATCCCTGCCTGCTCAAATACCTTTGCCACAAGAGAGGCTCCATGTCCATAGCCGTCCGCTTTGACCACAGCGCAAAGGGCGGCGCTCCCTATTTGCTTTTTGACAACCTCCGCATTATGCCTTAAGGCATTAGCACTGATTTCTGCCCAAGCCGGACGTGATCTCGCCGGAATCATAAACAGGATCTTTCTACTCGAATTCTTAATTCTTACGCTACACCGAGTTCGACTTTTGAGCTCTTGTTATAGGCGCTCAGCAACCAGATTTCCCAAAATTCTGAGCGGTCGTTCCTTATATCTCGGTATATTGAAATTCTCTCTAGCCATCAGCTCTAACGCGATCTCTCTGGCCCTGGGAGCTATCTCCTTAGCTGTTGGCAATGACAGGGACCTTCCAGCCAGTCCATGCAAATGAGCTGTCAAAGCTGCCGCAAGAGCCGTATCTGGTTGATAGGCAAGCTCTGCTCCTATCATTCCGGACAACACGTCGCCGCTGCCTGCTACGGCCAGGGATTGGGTAGGAGCAGTGGTTAGAAAGCATCTGCCGTCCGGCGAAGCCACAATCGTAGGCGAACCCTTGATAAGAAAGGTTGCGCCAGTTTTGGAGGCCAATGAAAGTGCAAGTTCAATCTCACCCAACCTCATCTGTTCTTGAGAAACTGAACTTGATGACCGCTCAAGCAAAGATCTCAGCTCTCCATGATGCGGAGTAAGCACCACATCCGCCCCACTATTTGACAACTTCTCTCCCAGCCACTCAAGGGACGGTAAGGCATTTATCCCATCGGCATCGATTACTAACCTTAATTTCGAGCCAATCAGTGCTGAAAGAAAACTAGCCACTTCTTGACCGCGTCCAAGTCCCGGCCCAACAACAACTGACTCGAATCGGCAGGCCAAGTTATCGATGAATTCCTGCAATTCATTTGGGGATAAAACCGCCAGATTGGCCTGATGAATCACAGTCTCGATTACATAATCACCAAAGCTGTCGCTCGATCCTGAATAGAGATGAACTATTCCAGCCCCGTTTAGATACGCGGAGGCGCAAACAAGCTGGGCTGCCCCACCCATACCTGAAGACCCAGCTATGACCGCCACTGAATGTTTCCATTTATGATCCTCTGAATCTTTGCGGCCCTTGAGCCTACCTACGTCCGAATCTTCGATCAAATAGATCTTTGGTTTAAACCCCGAATCATCGTCTAGTCCCAATTCTGAAAGATAAAGTTCACCGCAGGCCTGCTTGCCTTGACTAATCAAAACCCCGGGCTTAAGTCCGGTTAAACACAAGGTGACATCTGCGTCAATGTTCGAACCAACCGGGTTGCCGCTGTCTCCGTCAAGACCTGATGGCAAATCGATCGACAGCACCGTTGTGTCCCCTAACGGCGGAGCTGAAAACTCTCGGCTGATGCCGATCCCGAAGCATCCATCAATTACAAGATCAACCGCTTTATAGGTGTCAGGAGAAAAGTATTCATCGCTTGAGTACGCCACAGTTTTGACCTTGATACCCCGTGAGGATAAAAACCCGGCCGCCGTTAAGGCATCTTTACCGTTGTTACCCGGCCCATACAGCACAACAACCCGTTTACCGTAGCCACCTTCGAGCATTTCCGTTGCCAGCACACTGACGCTGTATCCAGCTCTTGAAATCGCGACGTGCAGCAGGTCTTTCCGGGCAAGATTCTGATCGTATGTCTTGATATCTGATTGAGCAAAGATTGGTATCATTGAGTCCCAATTTCAATCACTACCACTGAAATTACAAACAGATGACTGTGCGAGATAGAGAGATCCATGTCAACGATCTTTAGCTTCTGGGCCAGGTCCAGTGCTCGATCGGTCAGCGATATAACGGGTTTGCCAAATCCATCTCGACATACTTCAACCTCTCGCATAGAAAAAGATCTGACCCCAGTTCCAACCGCTTTGGAAAATGCCTCCTTGGCGCTAAACCTAGCCGCAAGATGTTGAAATGGCTGGGGTTTGGAATCGCAATATCGAAGTTCCTCTTGTGTAAAAATCTTATCTCTTAACTTAGGCCTTCTCTCAAGCACCAGCCGAAATCGCTCAATCTCAACAAGGTCGGTACCTACTTTAACTGGCATCCAACCAAGTCTACCGAAGTTAAAAGCCTCAGTTGGCCCACCCGAAGATCAAGCTTTGATTTGCACCGTTAAAACTCACTTTGGCTTGCACAAGATCTTTGATAAGAGAAATAACCCGGGGAATCAAGATAGCCACATGGTTGGTTAAACGTCGGGGTGGTCGCTTCAAAGTGCACCGAATATCGCCTTGCGCAGTGCTTCGCGTGACTCTTCAACCTCGCGAAGATGTGGATTTGGCTTCAGCGAAAAGGCTCCTTCGAAAAGCGCCAGTGCCTGGTGATACTGGCTGTGTGCGGTATCTAAAGAAGAACCGCCAAAACCCAGTCTGATTAGATGAGACTTCATTTGACACTGATCTGCAGACGGAGACACCAACCCCGATGACATTCGGAGGTGATGGAGAAACGAAAGGCGGATGTGATTGGCATACAAGCCAAGAACACTGAAGGGCCTCTCAGTTTCGACAAATTTCTTCCTATCAGCTGAAAACTTTGAATACCAATTTAAAAATGAGTCGATCCCCAGTGGCGGAGAAATGGCATATCCTTGTCCATAGGGAACTTCCATGGTCACCAAAGCATCCAAAATTTCCTCCGTCTCCACTCCCTCTGCGATAAAGTCAATATGGAGTCCTTGGGACAAATCAGACATGGCATTAAGAAAATGAAATCCATTGGGCTGATGACTCAAGGTTCGCACAAACCCCTGATCCAGTTTTATCTTGTCAATAGGAAGATCCCGAAGACGTAACAGCGAGGAATAGGCGCTTCCGATGTCATCAATAGCCAAGTCAATGCCAAGCTCCTTAAGAGATACCAGCCTCTGCCAGGCATCTTCCATGGATAGGAAATTTCCACCTTCTAAAATCTCAAATGTGATCCTTGAGGCTGCGACTTTTCTTGAGGTAAAGATATCAACAAGTTCATCTATAAAAAACTCGGATACCAAAAGCTCAGGCAAAACGTTTATCGAATACCATATGTCGATCCCATCCTCCTGCATGCGCTGAATGTCTTCCAGCACCAAGGTCAGCATCTCTGTAGTCAAGAACTTATGATCGCCGAAAGACAGCTCTCCAATAAACTCACCCGGGAGATAGATAGCCCCACTGGAAGACACAAGTCTCGCCAATGCCTCAGCCCCGACCACTCGACCAGTTTGAAGATCGATGATTGGCTGATAGAACGGACGCAATCCATGAGAGTGGAGAAGTGTCTCGTAAATACTTCGGGCACTTGGACCTTGCTGCGACATTGAAAGATGCGGATACACCGAAATTCCTTCAGGATCATTCGGTGCATAAAATGCCCAGCTATGGCTGCGTACTCCCTTTTTGCTCTTTAGTCGATAAAGGGCCTGATCTGCCTGTCTCAAAAGGGTATCCGGCGTTGCGTGATCCGAAGAGTACAGCGATAAACCCAGACTTCCTCCCACACTGGCCGCCTCACCAGTAGGAAGCACCACAGGTATTGAGATTGCGCTTTCGAGCTTTCGGAGTACCTTTGATAGATCAGAGAACTTACGCACGTCTTCGATGACTATCACAAATTCATCTCCGCCGACCCTGGCTAAAAGATCGGTTTGGCGAATTGACTCTCGCATAGCTGAAGCCAGATCCTTCAGTATCTGATCCCCGGCTTCATGACCAAATCGATCATTTAGCACTTTGAAATCATCGAGGTCCAGCATTCCAACTGCCAGAATCGTCTCATGTCTGGTACTTCTTATTATTGCCTCGCCAATTCTGTCCTCCAGACCCCGACGATTGGGCAGCCCAGTCAAAATATCGTGGGTAGCCAGCCAGGCCTGGCGGTCACGCTCCGCGTTCAACTCATTTTTTAGGTCAATCTCCTCAAGTCCATGGGCGGCGATCTGCGCAATTTGTGTCAATAGATCGATCATTCCCTGTGAAAAACCATCGACCTGATTTGAGATTACGCTTAGTGCCCCCCAAACCCGATCCCATCGTTTTATAGGAACCGAAACAGAGGAGCGCCAGTTGTTTCGTTGAGCAATTTCCACCCAGTAGTTGTTAGTGGGGTCTCCCAGATAGTCAGGTATATAAATATTTTCATTGAGCCGCACGCATCGCATCGTTGCCGACTCAACTCCATTCTGCATAGCTAACCTGGGCAGAAGGTCTAATTCGTAAATATTTTCCCCAGCGGCTGCAGCCCGCTCAATAGATCCCTTTCCATCCGACTTTGCCAACCACACTGTCTTAAACAGTCCTGACTCGATGAGGCCCACGCAGGTCTGATCTAAAAACTCTCTCTCATCACTGGCAGTGAAAAGCAAATCCCCTTCGCTCAAAAGAGCCTGATACAACAGTGTGAGCTGCTGAGATTGACTCACCCGGTCAAAGTTCTCTAGCGCCATTCTCATTCCATCAATCAGCTGAAGTATTAGGGCGTCGAGCGTATCAGTGAAGTACTCCAGATCGTCAGATACAATGACCAGAACTGCGACGGTGCATCCGCCTTTCTTTATTGGCCACGACCCAGCCACAGCAACCGGATTGAGCGATGGATAGGTCAGCTGTAATCGAGACAACCGGTCGCCTCTATCGCTTCTTATAATTACGTGCTGACCAGTTCTGTAACCTTCGGAAGCGGAAGTACCTGCCAGCGGAGATGAGTCATTTTCCACAGGAGGTCTAAAGTGCCAGATATCACGCTCCAGATCAGAACACCCATCCCTGCAGTTACAGGATACGGTACGAAGATGCTGGCCATCCGGAACCGAAACCCATGCTCCCACGGCATCGGTTTTTTCAATCAATATCTCAGTTATAGAGGTGTAAACAGCATCGGGATCTGGAAATTCAAGCAGCTCTCTAAGCAATCTGCCGATTGCCTCTTGAAAGCCGCGCAATCGCCTGCTCAAATCATGCTCATACTTATGTCGCAGGAAAACCGTCAAATCTTCTCCGAGCCGATCAAGCAGTCCTTTCAGCCGTGATGGAAACGTCGAGCCTGCAGATCGATAGAGACTCACGATACCTTTATCGCCATTCGCGTAATAAAAAGGAACTGCTATGCCCCCGCCCACATTAAATCGAAGTGCACGCTCACGCCAGGGTAAAAATCTATCATCGCTGACATCAATCCTTACCACCTCGCCTGATCGCATCGCCAGTCCAGCTGGACCGTGTCCTTCTGGTAGATCTTCACGATCTGTTACGCGAATTCCCTGAACATATTCACTTGCCGGCCCAACTGAAATCAAGGGATAAGCCCAAAGTTCACCTTTCTTGAGATGAGAGATCCAGCAAAGAGAGAGTTCAAAATGGCCAACTAGAGCCTTGCAAAGTAGATTCAGGGTATCTTCGATATCGTTTTCCAAAGCGTTGGCAAATAGCCGATTGACATCAAGCAGCACTTCGTAAAAAGTTCGCGCATTAAGGTCTTCAAAGTTATGTTCTGAGCTGCTTGTATCCATAACCAACCCACCACTTTGACTCAGACCGAATACCCCCGGACTGAACTAAATAACCTTGAACCAGCCGACCAGTACCTGTTACCTGATTCAAGCCGATTGGATAATCAAAGCCTCTTCTATGACGTTCTATCATCGTTTAGAGAAAATTACTTCATTGACGAGGGAATGAACAACGACCTCCAATAACCCAGCTATACGAAACCGTCCCCTCAAAAAATCGCAAATCAGATCCTGGCATCACTCCAGCGATATTTCAAACTGACCTTCACAAGTTGAGGACTCTATTACTTTATAGTAACCCAACCTGGCCATCAAAACTTGAAAATCTTTGCATAACCTCAACTGCATACTTCTTACGCCATTTATAACAATCGATTTAGTGCGCTCAGTACATCTAAATCTAACAGATCTACCGAGTCCAGAATTCAATCTCCAATTCAGCATCTGACCCAGGATTTACATTATGCAGTATTTCCGGAGGTATAGCCTGAGAATCCCCCTCGGAAAGTTGGAGGTGCATTGGTGGGGCAACCTGAATGTCAAATTGCACCGAACCTCTTTTCACTTTTAGAACTCCCCACTTCCCGGCTGGGACTTTATGGGCCGAAAGCAGACCCTTGGGCAAAGTGGAGCGGTTCCATGGACCTACTACGCTATCAAGTACGACTCCCTCAGGTAATTGGCATCGATCACAAAGTGAGCAGCTAAGCAGAGTCCCAACCCTCGAATTTCGTTCATCATCATCCAAAACCCACGGTCTGATCTGGAAAGGAGGGCGATGCCTTACGTATTGTGCGTGAAGACAACTCAGTTCTGCAACCCAATCACCTAGTTCATCTTGGCGAAATCCAACTATCTCCCTAAACATATCATTCCCTCCATGGAAAATCGCTAAAACTACCTTTACGACAAGGTGCTGATTTCTTAAATCAATTATTAAACCCATTTGAGCCCTTTTCACGCAATGAACAAAGGTAACGGGTAAACAGTAGGATATTTTGAGTTGCGATAAGTTAAGTAAATATTTAGCCCAACTTTTGCGACATAAAAACTGAAGCATAGCGATTGGCTAGTAAGTATTTCTATAGAAACCTTGCAGGGGGATTAAATTGGAGAGCGTCAGCAAGATGGATGAAATTACTCCTAAGTGGGGACTCAGCAAGTTTGACCCCTGGGATAACAGGTTGAATTATAAAAACATCTGGACAATATACCGAGAGATGCGGCACGCTGCCCCGGTGGTGTATAGCGAAGCCCACGGAGGCATCTGGTGCATAACCAGATATGAAGATGTTCGAAACGCTGCACGGGACTTCAAGACTTTCTCGTCACACAATGTAATGGACATTGGCAACGCCAACAAAAACACAGCTCCGAGAGTCCGGAGGCTTATAGAGCTTGATCCTCCTGAGCACACTGTGCATCGTAAGGTGATGCAGGTGCCTTTCCTTGCCAGCAAAGTGGGAGAATTCTCTGACGGAATTAGGACCAGCATCAGAGAGCTACTAGACAAGGTTGAAAAAAACAAGGAATTCGACATTGTCAACGATATTGCTGAACCCGTGCCTCAGGATGTGCTCGCGAAGGTTCTGGGATTTGACGATGAATCACGAATAAAAAACAGAGAGCTAGTTTTGCGCTTCGTAAATGCCGATCTTGAAACTAGAAGAGAACGACAGGAAGAGCTCAGAGCATTCCTGCTTGAGAAAATTCGAGAGAAAACTGAGAACCCTGGTGATGATTACCTGAGCCAGATGTGTATGAGCGAGCACGACGGCGAAAGGTTCACCGAAGCCGAATTAGTGGGCATGGTGCAAGGGTTCGCTTTGGCTGGTCACCATACTTCAATCAACGCGATTGCCTCCATGCTCTATCGCCTGTCAGACGAGAATGTCAAAAATCTTTACCTCTCTGACTCAAAATGGAGAAGTAAAATCGTGGAAGAAACGCTTCGCCTTGACCCTCCGATCCATCTGGAGGGAAGAACAACAACGGTTGCCACTACGGTTGGCGGAGTAAAAATCCCCGCCGATCAGTCAGTAGCGCTAATCTATGCGTCTGCAAACCACGACGAAAGTAAATTTGAGCAACCCGAAACGTTCCTGCCTCAACGGGATTCCCTTCAGCACTTGGCATTTGGACACGGAATACATATGTGCATTGGAATGAATCTTGCCAGGCTGGAAATGAATATTATCCTGGAAGAGGTAATGTCCCGAATACCCAATTATCAGCTAATTGGGGAACCGAGAGACTCCGGTATGGTGTTTGGACATCATATGGGATGGGAAAAAATGCCAGCTACAGTATCCAAATAGGCCATGACAATAATTAGGGTTCCATTCCTTTTACCCTAGTAAGATGACAGGCGGCAACTTTGACCTATTCATATATGGTTAATTTTCAAGATATAGGTTCAGCGGGCTTTCTAACTCGTAAAGTCAGAACTTAAGTTAGTAGATGATTTGCAAGTGAATAAGGACGGTATCAGATTCAATGCCAGTTGCAACTGAAACGACAGGGGGCAGTAGCTCCAATAATTTTTCGAGAGGATGGAAAGAACCTACCAAATTTCACTTCGCAATAGTACTTGTTGTGCTTGTTATTGCTGCAGCAGTGGTATTCCTTGTAGTTCGCAAAAATAACACTTCACAGGCCTATTCCCAAATTAGAGCAAGCGGGATTCCCTCATACATCTCAACTCCACTTGCCAATCTGATGGAACTTTCACCTAGCCCTTCTAACGCTAGTGCTCCAAACTTCACGTTAACTGACCAAAATGGCAAGACTTACTCTCTCTCAAGTTTTAGGGGTAAATCAGTGGTTTTGGAGTTCATGGATCCTAATTGCACTGATATATGCCCTCTTGTGGCGCAAGAATTCGTCAATGCGTATCACGATCTCGGAACCTCAGCAAATAATGTGGTGTTTATAGCCGTAAATGTCAACAAATATCACCTCAGCACGGCCGCTGTCACGCGTTTCACCAACGAACACAACCTCAATAAAATCCCCAACTGGCACTTCTTCACTGGACAGCTCAATACGCTTAAGTCAGTGTGGCATAATTATGGCATAACTGTTGATGCTCCAAGTCCCACTGCGGACGTGATACATACCTCAGTAGTCTTCTTCATTGGTCCCAATGGACACGAAAGGTACATAGCAACGCCTACGGATTATCACACCAAATCCGGTGCCGCCTATCTTCCTGCCAGCCAATTGACCTCTTGGGGTAAAGGTATTGCGCTTATTTCGCACAATTTGACATAATGAAACTCAGTCACAAATCATCCAAATGCGCAGAATTGGCTAAATTAATAGACCGGATAGCATCATTACCAAATTATTTGGAAATGATACACGATGTAATGATAGGTTCGAAGTTACTACCTTTTAAGTCAGGCAAGTTTGTTTCCCAGATGTCAGAATCCTTGCTCTGAGCAACAATTTGCCAGGTATGCAGAAAAAGAAAGCGAAATTCGGCAATGAGCCTTACAGAAAATCGAAATGAGCTATCGCCAGAGTGGGGCATCGACCATTTCGACCCCTGGGATCGCAGGATAGCCTACAGCAATATTTGGGAAATATATAGGAACATGCGTGAAACTGCACCGGTTGTACATAGCGATGCCCTCGGAGGATTTTGGTGTGTCACCAGATATGAGGAAGTTCGGACCGCTGCCCGTGACCCGCAAACATTCTCATCAAACTACGCGTTGGCGATTGGAAAACAAAACTGGCCAAAAGAAAAGAAGACCAGCCGCTTGATTGAGACCGATCCACCACAGCACACCCGAAAAAGAAAAGCGATGCAGGCGCCTCTGCTACTCAAAAAAATGGACGGCTTTGCAGACGGAATAAGAGAAGGAGTGAGGCATCTCCTTGATCGAATTGCCAAAATGGGCGAATTCGATATTGTTGCTGACCTTGCTGAGCCCATACCCCAAGAAGCACTTGCAGACATTCTGGGATTTGACGAGGACACCAGGAAGAAAAATAGGGAGTTGGTTCTCGATTTTGTCCATTCAGACTTAGCGAGAAGCAAAGAAACCCAAGAGAATTTCATGGTATTTCTGGAAGAGACAATTCAGGATAAGATTAACAATCCCGGGAACGACTTTTTAAGCGAATTGTGCCACATGGAAATCGACGGCGAGCGCTTCAGCGAACAAGAACTGGTTGGAATGCTCCATGGATTTGCTCTAGCCGGACACCACACATCCATTGATGGTATTTCATCGATGCTCAGAAGGGTGTCGGATGAAAAAATCAAACAGCTTTACCTTAACGACCCAACTATTGCCCCACAAATCGTGGAGGAGTCACTTAGAGCAGATCCCCCAATCCACCTTGAAGGCAGGTCAACTACAATAAAAACGGTACTTGGAGGAATCGAGATACCTGAAGGTGAATCGGTAGCTCTGCTTTATGCGTCAGCCAACCACGATGACCGCCAATTTGAGAATCCTGAAATATTTGACCCTCTAAGGCCATCGAATCAACATCTGGCGTTTGGACATGGCATCCACATGTGCATTGGGATGCATCTAGCCCGCTTAGAAATGCGAACCGTGCTAGAAGAGGTGATGAAGCGATTTCCCAACTACAAGCTCATAGGTGATCCGGTTGATTCGGGAATGACATTTGGGCACCACATGGGCTGGGACGAAATGCGAGCTTCGATAGAGTAGAAACGCCTATCCTGACTCGGTTCGTAAAATTGCCAGCTGGACAAGTTGTCAAGCGACAAATGGGTAACTACCGAAACTTGGTCATCCAACTGTTTTCAGTTTGGCCAACCTTCGTAGTGATCAATTGCTCTCGGGTATTTTCGATTGAATGAACTAACAAAGCGACTGCCGTGATGCTGAATCCACATCCCACACGGAAGTCGCTTTGTTGATTTATCTGCTAAAGCTTGGTACCATAAGCTCGGCTTTTATGCTATTGTCAATAATCCCCTAGCTCACCTGAGCTTTCAGTTGCTTTGAACTCTTTAGCCCAAATCCTACGAAAAGTATTACCGCACTTAATGCCAGATGGAGGAAATTATCAGCCAGATCTATTGGGAACAACCCTAAAACAGTTGTCTGCTGAATGAATCCAATAACGGTTACCAGACCGTAAACAATTCCGAAAATCTGGAAGTAATACTTGGCATATTTCTCAGAGGTAAATCCAGCTATCAATGCTGCCACACCAGAGAGTAGGTGGATTAAGTTATGGACCGTTCCAACCATAAACAGACCCAGCAAGTACCTCATACCATCGCTGCCCCTGGGAGCCAGAGCCGGCACAAATCCTAAAATCCCCACCAAGACAAATACAACTCCAAACAAAATCGCTAACTTTTTAAACATTTGTCCATTCCTTTTAATTGAGAGGCGGGAAACCCTGCCAACTTGACCACCATTCGAAGCCAGTTGCCAACTTGGATGAACCCAAACAAAACGATCCAATACGGCTAGGAACGGTACTGGTGTATCAAGACGAAACTTAAAACATAGGCGTGGATTTTGAGACCGCTTATCTATCTCCTGATTTTCGGTCATCCTTGTCTATCTTGCAGTAAAAGCTGGATCTGAGTAATTTGGGAAAACTTATTTAAATTCTCCAAGTTAGGTGCAGAGTAAATGGAACTTATGGTCTCGCCACTACCTTCGGGAAATAACAGCAGCTCAGCTTTTCAGCTCTCCTTACTATGCGGCCAATCAAAGTCACCCAGCAGAAACGACGGAAATCTTTGAAGTCATATGCGACGGTAAGGCATCGTAATGATCGTGTTCAAGAACAAACTTACCGCGGGCACCGGTGAGTGCTCTGAGATCAATCGCGTAGTGTTTCATTTCAGCAGTTGGGACAATGGCCGTTATCCTCTGCCGGTCTTTTGGGAGTGCCTCTGTTCCCTGCACCTTTGCACGCCTGCTATTGAGATCACCGAGTACGTCACCCAAAGTATTAGATGGTACCGTGACTAGAACTTTTGAAATCGGCTCTAGAACAATAGGGTCACCGTGTGAGAGCGCTTCCTTAAAGGCTAAGGCACCAGCCATCTTGAAGCTCAACTCAGAAGAGTCAACAGAATGAAATTTACCGTCAAAACAGGTCACCCTCACGTCCACGACGGGAAATCCTTTTGGACCCCCCTGTGTCATCGCCTCCAATACACCCTTTTCCACTGCCGGTAAAAATTGTTTCGGGATCGCCCCACCATAAATAGCATCGATGAATTCGAATCCGCCCCCCCGCTCCAGAGGTTCGACCTTGAGACTCGCTACTCCAAATTGACCATGGCCTCCAGACTGTTTCTTATACTTACCTTCGGCTTGGCAAGGCTTAGTGATTGTTTCTTTGTAGGGAATAAGAATGTCTTCAACTTTAACTTCCACGCCGTACTTTCGATGGAGCCGCTCACAGGCAATACCGAGGTGCATTTCTCCCATACCGCATAAAAGCGTCTGTCGAGTCTCGTCAACTCTTTTGAGTTCTAGCGCCGGGTCCTCATCCTGGAGACGATGGATACCGCTCATCAACTTATCTTCGTCACCTTTCGAATTGGGTGAAATAGCCATGGAGTACACACTCGGATCGGGTTTGGGAAACTCGAAAATAATCGATTCACCTTTAGCGGCTAGCGTATCTCCAGTCGAAACTCCTGACAGCTTTGGAACGGCCACGATGTCGCCAGCTCTTGCCTCAGTTAAAGGCATAGTTTCTTTGCCGCGAATCATGTTGATGACGTGCAAGCGCTCTTCGGAATGTGTCCGCGTGTTGAACAGCGTGCAATCCGGCTTCAGAGTTCCAGACATCAGCTTTATCAATGAGACCTTACCCACATAAGGGTCAGAAATAGTCTTAAATACTGTTGCAACTACTGGTCCAGAAGGATCACACTTTAGCTCTCTCAAATTACCAGAACCATCCAGTCCTACCGCTCGACTAAAAAGCGGGGATGGGGCCAGTTCTGCTATCAGTGCCGCAACCCGATCCACTCCAATACCCGTTGACGCAGAGGCGCAAACAACCGGAAACACAGTACCTGCAGCGACTCCACTTGCAAGAGTTGCCTCGAGTTCTGACGGGGAGGGTATTTCTCCGGCTAGATACCTTTCCATGAGATCGTCATCACCGACAACGATCCCCTCTATCAAATGTTCTCTTACTTTATGCTCTAGCTCAGAAATCGAATCCGGGATGGGCTCGACCCTAGAGGCTGCGCCATCGTAGATAATGGCTTTGTCATCTAGTAAATCGGCAATTCCGCAAAATGAGCCTTCTTCTCCAATAGGCAGCTCAAGTGGAGCAATACCACTTCCAAAAATTTCAACCATTTCGTCAAGTACCCGATTGAAACTACCCCTCTCTCTGTCTAGCTTATTTACGATTATCAAGCGCGGTAGCGACAGCTCCTCAGCCAATTCCCAAGCCGCTATCGTCTGAGCTTCAACGCCTTCGACGGCACTAACCACAATCGCCATTAGGTCAGCTGCAAAGCTGGCGGTTCTCAATTCGTATATGAAATCGGCGTAACCGGGAGTGTCAATAAGGTTTATTTTGATCGAACCAACTTCAAACGGAGCAAGAGCCATGGAAATCGACATGTGATGACGAATCTCCTCGGGGTCATAATCACACGTTGATGTGCCATCATCAGTTCTACCAACACGTTTGGTGGCTCCGGAGACCGCAAGGAAAGTCTCAGCCAAAGTTGTCTTACCACACGAATTATGGCCTGCTAAAACTACATTCCTTATTTGATTTGGATTATAGGTAGACATCAGACACCTCCAATTTTCGGTCACCCGATTGCGAAAGATTGAAAACTTGACCTTGAAATGTTTGGGACGAAGTCACCTAAAAAATAACGGCTAACATTTTTCGACCTCGTTGATCTTGCGAAACGAGCTGACTTGATTAGACAAACTCGAGAGACTGCACCGTCTCGATGACCGCGGGAAAACATAAAAATGGCAATTCCAAGGCGCGACTTTTTAAAAGAAGAAATTATGCGCGAATCGATGCCCATAAATAACCCCCTTCAACCCGCTAGACATGGTTCATATCTGATTCCGATAGAAACTGGGAAACCTCCCTATCAGGAACCATTGGTTGTTATTTCCAAGATTAGATGAATGATGACCCGATTTCCAGGACCAAACAAAAAGCCAATTCCGTCAACTATGTTCCGGGTGGACTCAGGCCCCTGATAATACTCAACTTGTTACGTAAAAATTCCAGTGCAACTTTGGGGGAAGTCAAGGCAAACCTTGTAAGAAACGCCATCTTATTCCCGTGAGTCAGATCTAAGAATAAGCGAACGATGACCATCTCACTTAACGGATGCAAAGCTACTTTAAGAATCTCAGATAAAACGCGGCAAAAATTAGCACGATGCCAATATTGCTAAGGAGTCGCGCCCAAAAGTAGTGCCTAAAAATTAAGATATCGACCCCTACCACTACGACTACAAGTATCAGTATGTAAATCGCAGTCGTAGCTTTTATTCCCATCTAGCTATCCTACAATAACGATCGGCTCAGGCGCTTGCATTTCTTAGACTCGGCTTTGAGTTTCTAAATAATTACAGGAGTAAACAGCTTCAAATTAGGGAGAAGTGTCCAACGCCACCTGGTCTTTAGAAACTGGAGCAGATAATTTGGTAATAGGGTAACCAACCGCGGCTGGTTCCAGCTACTCTGGCGTGGAGAAGAATAGAAGCTGCTTACCTACGCTACTTCTATTTCCCTCTTTCGGAAGCGGAGGACAACTGGTCACTATTGGGCAATTCTGAGCAGAGATTCAGATCGCAAATCGACGTTGCCAGACCGTTAGACCATCTTGAACAGGTATCTTCCGACTTTGTGGAAGGCCGATTATAGCGGTATCCAGTAAAACATCGATTTAGGGACTGAAACTTCGCTCGCCGCCGCGAGTCCTCTGAAGGGCTTCTGGGTTCCCAGCATGAATTCAAAAGACAGTCGAAGACGGACGGAGCGCACAAGTCCCATAGTTGGGATAAGATCTCATTCCCGCTGGCGAATTTATCCATGTCTCGTACCCTCCGTCGAGATTGACGGCGTTGTATCCATATCCCAAGAGCAGCGAAGCGGCAGTATGCCCTCTGATCCCGACCTGACAATAGACAATGACTTCACTGTTGGGCAGTTCCCGGATACCCTCACGCAACTCATCTAGAGGAATATTCAACGAATCTGGGATATGACCCTTTGAATACTCCCCATATGTTCGCACGTCTAGGAGCGTAGCCCCGTTTGCAACATGCATATTCAATTCATCCCATTGGACTGTATTAGTAAAGCCACTGGTGATATTTTCTGCGATATAGCCGATCATATTGATGGGATCTTTGGCTGATCCAAAAGGCGGCGCGTATGCCAGTTCCAGATCGGCCAGGTCTTCCGCACGAAGGCCCGATCTAATAGCTGTGGCGATGACGTCGATTCGTTTGTCAACTCCTTCCGTCCCAATCGCCTGTGCACCAAGTATCAAACCGCTATTTGGATCGATAAGAACTTTGATAGCAATACTCTTTGCGCCTGGATAGTAGCCTGCATGCGAATTTGGGTGAACGTGGATTGGAACGTAGTGGTGTCCAGCTTCCCGCAATCGCTTTTGGTTCCAACCAGTGGTGGCCACTGTGAGATCAAATACCTTTACGATAGCAGTTCCGATGGTGGGAACCCATCGGGTTTTTCTCCCTGCTATGTGATCGGCAACTACCCGCCCCTGGCGGTTAGCAATGTTTGCCAATGGAACCAAAGATGCACTGCCGTCGAGGGCATCGACTTTCTCAGCCATGTCACCAATTGAATAGATATCCGGATCATTGGTTTGGTTGTAAATATTTGTGGATACTCCTCCTCGAGGACCAAGTTTAAGTCCGGCTTTAACCGCGAGACTAGTATCGGGGCGCACGCCAATAGCCGAAATAACCAAATCCGCATTAATAAACTCGCCGCCGCTGAGTTCTACCCCTTTGCTGTAAATTGCGGCAACTGACTGACCAAGGTAAAGATCAACCCCATGCTTTAGCATCTCCTTTGCAACCAGGGAGGCCATCTCCGGGTCGAGTGGAACGAGAAGCTGATCAAGCGCCTCGACTACCGAAGTGGAAATTCCAAGATTTCGCAGATTTTCAGCGGTTTCGATCCCGATGAAACCCCCGCCGATTACCACCGCTTTTCGGGGGCCTCGCTCGACTGCCTGGACGATTCTGACAGCGTCCTCAACAGTTCGTAAAGTAAATGCCTTGTCAATTCCCTTAATGGGGGGAACCACCGGCTGGGCTCCAACACTGAGAATCAGCTGATCATATTCGATAACGTACTGCCTCCCGGCACTCAAATCTATGACAGTAATCTTTTTCTCACCGCGATCGATTTCAATGGCTTGATTTAGAACACGCACATCAAGATTGAACCGAAGATTGAGAGCTTCAGCAGTTTGCAACAAAAGATCCTCTGTCTTGGCAATTACGCCACCTATGCGATACGGAAGACCACAATTTGCATAGGAAACATATGAGCTCTTCTCAAGTACCACAATGGAACAATCTGGATCAAGCCTGCGCAATCGAGTAGCCGCTGACATGCCGCCTGCCACACCGCCGATAATTATAACTCGTCTCATCCCATAATCCAATCCAGCAGCTGCTAGCTGCGACTCTTACGATTCCGATCCTGGCCAAGCGAGGTCTTTCTATTCAGAAAACTCTCAGATTATTCAAAACTGGCAGTCCCAATCATGACACCAATTTCAAAATACAATACTTTCTGGCGAGAACCACTCAAACGACGCGCTTTCTGCCACAATAGAGAAACAATTCACGGCCAACATCGGCAGTGAATTGATGGATCTCCAGACAGACAATCGCGAGCAAAATGACTCTTACATCTATGGTCATCGGACTGGGAATCCATCACTTTCGGTCACTATTCCTACATATACCCTATAGGGTATATTATACCGCATTTACACTAAAACTGGGCACTGGCCTCGTCAACTTAAAGATGTATAAATGAGCGTCATTATCCCGGGTTTTGCTTTTTGGCTTACCAAAGCATCTCTGCACAATGCAAATTGTGCAGAGATGCTTCCAACACTTAGCAGGAATGGATGCCAGCTCCTTACATATTTTGGCTTTTCGACTAAACTTTGCCGAATCCTTTGCGAACAACACAAAGTTGATAATCGATATTTGAAGTTGTGTTCTGACGCTCTCACCAGGAAGCCACTCTCGCTAAAGGACTGAAAAATTAAATTAAATGGAAGACTTGAAATTTCGACTAGCGCCCCGGTTTAACTTCCTCTGGGTTGGGAGGTAGCTGTGGAGCTGGGGTATAACTAGAGTACGTATGAGGTAACTTAGTACTGGACATTTGATGATCGGCCGTAATTTCGCAAGTCATTACTCGATCGACTGGTTCCAACCAGTCTAGGAGTCCATTGAACAATTCAGTTTCCG
>JAJZLS010000067.1 GCA_021803345.1 Actinomycetes bacterium | reverse complement strand
ATTGACAAATCGAAGTTACCAACAAATGAAGAGAAAAATAGCCGAGAGCAGGTAATCAAAAAATGCTCAGTAGGAGACAACCTGATAAATGAAGGTGTGGCTGAAACTAAAGTTACCCGAAGTTTCGAAGGTCATAGATGCCACTTGGTATCACACGAAAAAATCGGCATCACAGATTGAAACGAATCATACCGAACCTCTCGAACAACTAGAAAAACGGAAGATATTAAATGTTGACGCAAACCCAGGTTATAGTCGGAGAGTTTAGACTAGTCCTAGACCAGTTGAAGAAAAGATACCATGAAAACGGTTGGAGCTTCCGAAGCCAAAACTCATTTTTCTGATCTTTTAGATCAAGTAAAAGATGGCCAGACCATAACGATCTCTCGACATGGCACACCTGTCGCAATTTTGTCCCCCTACGTAGAAGTACGTCAGACTCCCACCAAGGAAGTTATCGAACATCTGAGGAGCCTACGAGAAACCGTGCACCTAAATGGTGAATCGCTTCAGGAACTCATCGAAGAGGACCGACGGTAGTGACTTTTATAGTAGATACTCAGTGAGCATGGCCTGGAGTTTTGCTGACGAAGATACTTCAATACTGACCAAATATTAGAGCGTTTGCAGTTTGAAGACGCTTGGGTGCCTGCAATTTGGCCCTTTGAAGTCATTAACATTCAACTTGTTGCCGAGAGAAGGAACAGGCTGACTGCCGTCCAAGCCGAAGCGTTCCTTGAAACACTGACCGAATTGCCGATACGGGTACAAAATATCGAGTGGCCAGGAAAGATATCTTCATTACTAATGCGGGGACGATCTGTCGGACTTACAGCCTATGATTGCGCCTATATCGATCTGGCGCTACGAATGGGCTATCCTTTATCAACCCAAGATAAAAAGATACGCGAGGTGGCAATCCATCTTGACATTCCGCTATTGTAAATTCCTAAATTTAGATATTTCGCGCAAACTTGCCCGCCCTCTTCAGATGTAAAGAACAACCACGTCTCTTCTGAAAGAGCCAGACAGAAACTCACTGGGCACAATAGCTTTAGGTCTGTGTTACTACGCAAAAAGGCCAACCTTGCGCTAAAAGTCTGATGTAGCTTCAGACCGATTGCTTCACTCCGTACATGTTTCGGTTCGAGCCAAACACTGTGATTTATCGACCATCACTCCTGCCTAAAATCCTGATCCCCAAAAGTATTAGGATATATCCGGTTTTCCATATATAATGAATCTATGCCAAGAACCGCCGAAACGTCAGAATCCATCGACAGAGCTACTGCAAGGTTTTTCAAGGTGCTGGGTGATCCAACCAGAATCCGCATTATTTCCCTTCTGACTACGGGACCCAAAAACGTTAGCGAAATAGTCGAACAGATTGGACTTTCACAGGCAAGGATCTCTACTCATCTGGCATGCCTAAGATGGTGCGAATTTGTCCAAGCAAAGAAAATCGGACGTCAGGTTGAATACAGCCTCAACGACCCTTCAATTGAACACCTCCTTGCACTGGCAAAACAGCTGTCTTCGGTTCGGGAACAACACTTGGCAAGCTGTACTAGGATCGGACCGGATTGGATTTAGTGAAATGAACGCAGATGGCAGCAACCAGTACGATCTGCTGATAATTGGCTCCGGAAGTGCCTCCTTTGCAGCGGCAATAGCCGCCAGAAGAGCGGGGCAATCGGTAGGGATGATTGAGAAGTCTAAAGTAGGAGGAACGTGCGTCAACTTTGGCTGTATTCCATCCAAGGCTCTCCTTGCTGCAGCAAAACAAAGAGGATTTTCCCTTGAAAACAAATTCCCTGGGATCATAACCAGTGCGCTTGATCCGGACATCACGTCCCTTTTCAATGGCAAACAGGAAATTGTGGATGATTTACAATTTGAAAAATACACCTCGCTCGCCGCTAAACACAGAATCGAAATACTTACAGGCACGGCAAGATTTATCCCAGGACCAAAAATAGCAGTTGGCGATGTCACACTAACTGCTAAGCACTACTTGATTGCGACTGGCGCTTCACCCTTTATCCCTCAGATTCCTGGACTTGAAGAGACTGGATACCTGACTTCAGCAGCTGCAATTGAAATCGATAAGCTTCCGAACTCGCTGGTGGTGATTGGTGGCAATGCAATTGGACTTGAAATGGCTCAGTTATTCGCAGATCTAGGTACCAAAGTTACCATCGTTGAAACGCTGGAGCGAATTGCGCCATTTGAGGAACCAGAGATTTCACAACAGCTCCAAGTTGTATTTGAGCAAAGGGGGATGGCGGTACTCACATCGGCAACCATTTCAAACGTAAAGCGGCTGCCAGGTCTGAGATCTCTCTCAATAGAGCAAACCGACGGGCGGACTCTTACAGTTGACGCCGAAGAAATCCTAATCGCTACAGGCAGACGACCGAACACCTCCGGGCTTGGACTCGAAGGAGTCGGGGTGGCAACTGGAGCAAAAGGTGAGGTGATTGTCGATCAATATCTTCGCAGCACTAATTCGAGAATTTGGGCGGCTGGAGACGTTACAGGAATGGTACAGTTCGTATACCTGGCCGGACTTCAGGGCAATACTGTCATAGAAAATGCTTTTTATAACGCTGAAAGAACTATCGATTACTCAGCAATGCCCCGAGTCACCTTCACCTCACCGGCAATTGCTTCCGTAGGGCTGACCGACCAGCAGGCTCAAGATGCCGGGTTTGACTGTGACTGCCGGGTATTGCCACTTAGCCAGGTTCCCCGCGCAATCGTCGAGAGAGATACCCGGGGACTGGTAAAAATCGTTGCTGATGCAAAAAGTGACAGGATACTGGGCATCCATGTCCTGGCAGAAGGAGCAGGAGAAGTTATCCTGGCAGGCATTTATGCTCTTGAAGCTGGATTCACGGTACAAAAACTGGCAAATACATGGAGTCCCTATCTGACCATGGGTGAAGCCCTAAAGCTTGCCGCGCTGTCTTTCACAAGGAATGTTTCAGAACTCTCGTGCTGCGCTACCTAGCAGCCGCCAATTTCCAGAGATTGAATTCTGTTTTCTAGAATGTTTCTGCTTAGCTACTAAAAATTGTAAATGTGGATTGCGTTTACTCTAGGTTAAAGACTCAGCCTGCTCAGTGGCAGTTGAATTCCAGTTTTCTAAATCGTGATAAGTTGCGGGTGCAAAACCAATCCTTAGCCTGTCTCACAAAACTCACTTTCTGAATTCAATAGGTTGTTTAAATACGATTCTTAATTCTTTCCCTACTTCTGGGCTGAAAGTGGAGCGATATTGTCCGCTCAAGCTTGACTATAGTGAGTACTGGGAGTATAAATGGAACATTGTTCCGACTAAAACTTTAGGTGGCTAACGATTGAACACTAGTTGTCTTACAGACCTCGCTGATGTAAACCAAGAATCGATTTCTAACACTGGCCAAAATTCTTCACAGATCCTCTCTGAAACTTCACTGCATCTTTTCAGCAAAAATCGACTCAACCACGCCTTTATTTTGACCTATTGTGGCAGCCGATCGAGTCCCAACATAGCTCGCAGCTCCACGGTCTGGATCTCAAGCCATCCAAAATTGTAATATGGTGGGATTTGGGCGGACTGTGAATACTCTTTGAACAAATTGTTCAACTTTAGATGAAAATAGAAGTCACGACTCTTGAAACTCGAGACAAATCTGGTGAAACCACTAACAAGTAGGACTGACCGGCCGAACCGCCGGTCCACATCGGTTGACCGCAATCGCAACTGCAAGGGAGTCCGAGGCCAACAAACTGAAGCTAAAACCCAACCGCTGTCCTACAACACGACTGCCCTACAACAAATGTCAACTCAAAAAATAGGCCTTGGGAAAGGAGCCACCGATGGTAACTGAAGGAAATGAAAGCTGGATGGAAGGAAAGTCAACGCTCTTCCAGAAACGTAAAGAAAGGCGTGAAGCAGACCAGTTGCGCCGCAAGCAAGGGCGACGGTTTATTAAAGGTTCCGAAATTACCCTTGATTATGAAGAGAAAAACGGAACCTGGCTTGGAGGAATGGTCTCACAAGACCTTGGATTTGATAACCGTATTATTGAGGTCGACTGGCATATCTATCCGCCAAATACGCATTCCGTTACCCACAAGCACAACGAAGCAATCATCATTGTCTTACGAGGACGGGGACACAGTTTTATCGACGAGGAAAGAATAGATTGGGAACCTGGCGACACGATGTACATCCCCGCAGGAGCATGGCATCAGCATTTTGTAACCTCGGATGAACCCGGAATGGTAATAGCTATCAAGCCGCTCCCAATACAGGAATACTTGGGAGAAATGAACATAACTTATAAAGGAGACGAGCCGACGTTCAACCATGAGTATCGACCCGGAACCTTCCTTGAAGAACTCAAACAAATCGGCAAGAATATCTAGCGTTATTTGGCAGACATTCATGAGGATTGATTGACGGGTACATGAATGCCTGCCATTACGCAGAAATTACCTAACATATTCGAGCTCATCCCATAGGGTGACCAGTCACTTATTTCAGACGACCCAACCTTGAAACTTCTGATCCACATGGTCACAAGTTCACAACTAAACCGTGCTGACTGTAAACAAAAACAGCAGGTCAGGTTCTAGTCGGGCTCAAATCTTCGAATTCCGCTTCCTAGTTATACTTAAATTGATGCTTGTTTCCTTTTGATACCTGGACCATAGGCCTAATGTCGGGTTTGGCTCCGCATCCTCAAATTCTGCAATTAGAGGATGCGGGCCTTGCCTATACTGCTACTGCTAGCCAATTTAGAAAGCGTCATATTGACTGCATAAGGCAAGGCCCGCCTTGGGGGATTTGGGTGGCCGATTTAAACTTTTCAAAAACTCCTGGTTCGTCACTATCCTGCCACGCAGTCCAATCTTCAAATAGGCCATTCGAATACCTTTGTAACATATCTTCCTCGCCAACTTTCAAACCCATCTGAGGACCTGATCTAAATTGGTGACCGCATCCAAACGGTGGTTCCGGTTACCGATTTTGTGGTCTCGCTGAGGAGATAAAGTACCGGGCCGACAACGTTCTCCGGAGAACCCAAAGGGCGACCATCGCGCGACAACGAAGCCTGAATTTCGTCCTCGGTATTGGCATTACGCATCAAGGGGGTATCAGTGATACCTGGTCCGATCAGATTAATCGTTATTGAAGTCCTTGCAAGTTCCAGAGCAACCGACTGAGCAAAAACGATCATTGCTGCTTTCGATGCGCAATAGGCGGCGCTGCGAGGCTTCCCGGCGACTCCCATTCCAGATGTTATCCCGATAATCCGCCCATCCCCCGTAGTCATCATTTTACTTACCGCGTATTTGGTGCAGAGAAAAAAACTACGCATATTGATGTTTTGAGTTAAATCCCACTCATCGGAAGTCAATTCAAGCAATGGTTTGCGATGATAGATTCCAGCAGCGTGAACCATAATGTCGAGTTGTCCAAATTCACTAACGGTTTTTTCGAAAGCCGATTCGATTTCAGCTTCCTGTGTCAGATCTACTCTTAATGCTTGGCCACCAAAACCCGTTTCATTCTCTATTTTTTTCCAGACTTCATCCAACTGAGGAGAAACGTCTGCTATGACAATCTTGGCTCCCCTGAGTGAAAGTGAACGGGCTATTGCCGATCCAATAGCCCCTGCTCCACCAGCTACAAAGGCGACCTTCCCAGCAAGGGAAACATCAAGCGGTTCTGGATCGGTGATCATCTCAGCATCCATTGCTTCCTCTCCTCGCCTAACCACGAGGAGATACCAGAATCTCGTCCCTAGGCCAACGGTCAAGCAACTCGGCTCCATTTTCTGTAATTACTACGGCATCTTCTAATCGGACGCCACCTTCACCTGGCACACCTTCGCGACCTTCTACTGCCAAAGTCATTCCAACTTCGAACTCCTGGGGGTGATCAAGCGACCATTGCCTGTTGACTATGGGATAGCCGTAGTTGTAAAGACCAATCCCATGCCCAATTTCCAACGTCAACAGCTCCGCCTCTTCCTTGTAACCCCATTTTGAAGCGGGTGCAAAATGAGCTGCGGCTTCCGCAGTGGATCCCCCTGGCTTGATCGCCTCTATCACGTTATTTAACCTGTCAACCAGCTCGCTGTACCAAGACTTTACCTTGGCATCCGGTTCCTTGCCTACCGAAAAAGTCCGGTAGTAGCAGGTGTTATAGCCCATGTACTTGACCTGGCAATAAGACCCGTACACCAGATCTCCATAGTTGATAATCCGTCCAGTTCCTGCAAATGCCCTGTCAAATGATATTATGCCACTTCTTAGGTGACCAGCTGGGGTTTCCTCTGCCCCGGCCTTGTGTGCCGCCAGCATTGCCTCGGCCGATACGTCCACATCGATTGAGCCCGGCTTGAGCAATTCCTGAGTCCGATACCAACCAGCGTCTGTTGCATCGAATGCCATCTTTAGGCAACTTATCTCGTCTACTGTTTTAGTTTTTGTAATATCAAGCATGATTGGCCAGCCATCTACTACAGTTACCCCGACATCTCTCAACGCTTGCTGAGCCAGTCCATCAAAACCTAAAAGAGCCAGTTTCTCGTTCTCAATACCTTTGGCCACCAATTCCTGTTTCACTTCCCTGGCAAATCGCTCAGCTTCTAACCTGGATGCCTCCTCACCCGGCCCGCGACTAAGCCAAGCCCGAGCCAGCCGCCACTCTTTTACCCATGGAGCCTCCTGGGGGTATATCGGCAACCAGCCAGCATGATGGAAAACAATCGGCTCGCTCTCAGCTGGAAACAAGGTGTACCATAAAGCCGGCTGAAATTCTGGGCCACGCAGACCAACGAGGTATCTGGTGTTGTCGGACCTGGTAGCCAAAAATGCAGCTACCCCATGGTCGCGTAACCCTTTGCGCGCTTTCTCTTGCCGTTCCCTGCGAAGACGCTCGACGTCAATTCCCTGACGCCAGTCGGCAATATTCGCACCGTAACGCAGTTGCTCTGAATATTTCATTAATAACCTCTCTTTCATTTAGGTTTTCAGGAGATTAAAACCACGTGTCTGGCTATCCTTGCCACCCATATTCACCTTGTTGGGAGGGGCAAACTGCAACGAGCCACTCACTCGCTGTTCCCGAGTGGCAAGGATGCCAGAGAATTAACTCAATCCCAATGACGCAGCTGCCTTCTTGATATAAGTGTTTGTCATGAAACTGCTCGTAGGAGGCGCTTTTTTGAACGCACCCAGGCCAACCATGGCCTGAGCTTCCTTAGCCATTTCCGATGTCGGGAGTTGCCCATTGGTTGGAAAAGCTTTCAACTGATTGACGAAGAAGTCGTAAGATTGAGTCGATGCCGATGCAGTGGCATTGGTTTCCTTTTCAAGCAGTGCTATTGCAGCCGCCTTATTTGCCGGATCGTACAGCCACTTGATCCCCATGAGGTATCCCTTTAGGAATGCTTGAAACTTATTACTGTTGCTACTAATCCAACTTGGACTTGCTGCAAGCGCAGTAAATGGAAGCGGCAGATACTTGGCTGCTGATGCAATAGCCGGGAATCCCGCTGCTTCAGCTTCAAAACTGAACGGCGGAAGCAAAATTGCGGCCTGCACTACACCGCCTTTGAGAGCGGCAAACCTGTCACCGGTCGTTGGCGAGTACTGGTAGGTAACTGCTGTTGGACTAAGCCCGTTGGCCTGTGCAATTGCGTTCCAATATAGCTTGGTGATGTTGGTGGGTGCGGCAACCGAAACTGTCTTGCCCTTCAGCTGTGCAATAGAAGTGATGCTCTTTGGGACATTAATTACATAGGGCGGCGCATTTTCCTCTCCCGCCACAAGCGATATAGATCCGCCACCGGCTGCAGCAGAAATTGCATCAGTATCACCGACTTCAGCGATATCCACTGAATGAGCAAGCACAGCTTGAACTCCCCCTGGACTGCTACCACTCGTGGAAATAGATATCGAAATACCCTCTTTCTTGAAGAAACCTTCTGAAATTGCTGCATAGATTGGCCATTTGCCGGCATCAGGTCCGACTTGCGAGAAAGTTACTGTCCCATAATTTGGAGCAGCAGCGCTGCTAGTTGTGCTTGAACTTGCGGCAGTGGTGGTTGTGCTACTGCTTGAAGAGCTGCTTCCGCATGCTGCAAGCAATACACCAAGAACCATAAGGCTTGCGACTGATACCGGAAGCGTCCTGCGACGTTTCCCCCCAAAAAAACTAGACGTCACAATTATCCCCTTTCTAGAAACTAGGCTTCAAGAGCCCGTCCTTTGCTCGTGAACGTTTTTCACAAGCCTGAGAAAGCCATCTGAAGACTTAAATTCCCCCTGTTTCTCGAATAGCTCCTTCAATGGTTCCCCAGATCCTTTCCACCAATTTCCCAAAATCTTCAGTTCGCTTGAGGGACAATTCCCTAGGCCGGTCGAACGGTATATCGATGTCATCAGCGATAACCCCAGGCTTTCTGCCCATTACCAGTACACGATCAGCCAGATATACTGCCTCGTCTAATTGGTGAGTAATAAAAACAACAGTCTTTCGCTGAGTAGACCAGATTCTGAGCAACTCAGTCTGCATGATCTCTCTAGTCTGCGCATCAAGTGCAGCAAAAGGCTCATCCATAAGTAGGACATCCGGATCAACTGCAAGTGCACGAGCTAGATTCACCCTTTGTCGCATTCCCCCTGACAGTTGCCTGGGATAGTGATTCTCAAAACCAGCCAACCCCACAAGACGCAAAAGTTCCATTAGGCGATCCTTGTATTCCTGGATATCCAACCCCCGTAACTCCATGCCCAGCTTCGCGTTGTCATAGACAGTACGCCACGGCATCAGGGAGTCAGCCTGAAATACGAAAGCACATTCTTTTGCCGGGCCTGATACAATTCTTTCCCCAATTCTGACTTGGCCATAATCGGGGTTTTCAAGACCGTCAATTATCCTCAGTAAGGTTGTTTTCCCACATCCACTCGGACCAACGATGGTTACGAATTGTCCTTCCTGGGCAACGAAACTGACATCCGACAAAACTTGGATCTCGCCAAAAAATTTGGTTATGTACTCTACAGATACGTTCTTCACCTAAGCATGCTTTCTCATTTTTTCAAAGTCTGTTAGTCACCCATGGAGTTATAGCTCTTTCGAGTACCGTAAGAAGATAGGTAAATACAATTCCCGAAACCGCGAAGATCGCTACGCCTGCAAAGAGTTCAGGCATATTAAATTCAGCCTGGGCGTTATTGATTGCAAAACCTAAGCCAGCTTTAGCACCGAATAACTCCCCCACTACCACCCCGATTAGAGCTCGTCCCACCCCTAACCTAAGCCCAGCGAGAATATAAGGAAGGCTCCACCACATTTCAACTTTCCGAAATACCTCCACAGAAGAAGCGCCGTAAGAACGGGCCACCTCTCTCAAGGTCTCATCTGTGGTTCTGATTCCCGCCTCAGTACTTATTATTTGAGGAAAAATAACCAGGCTTATTACCACAACGACTTTCGACCATACACCTAGTCCAAACCAGAGAATCACTATTGGAGCTAGAGCAATTATTGGTGTGGCATAAAATCCAGAGATATACGGGGTAAAGATTCTCTTGGCTATGCGATTTTTGGCGATAAACGCGCCAATCAGAATCCCAGCAATGGATCCAATTAAAAATCCAAATATAAATTCTTCACCACTAACAATCAAATCCTCTTGTAGTGCACCCGAGTCCCACATCTCCCTGACCCCGTTTAGAGTCTGTAAAGGAGTTGCCAAAAAAAGAGAATTTCCTACAAAAAACTGACCAATAATCTGCCACAGGACGATGCCGACCACTATTGCTAAAGTCGATATTGTCAGGGATGACATTCTGCTCAAAGAGGTCTTGGAGTTGGCGTTTCTTCGGGTCGCGTTAGGATGTAAATCTCGCCTCTCAGGATTGTTATAACCCCGGACATCATCCCCTGCCGCTAGCTTTACGTCATCCACGATTCAATCCTCATCCCCCGAATGAGTCAAGCGCTCCCCCCACCGGCAGTCAGGCAGCGCATGATGGAACATCATTCCACTTTTGCATGATGAGCTTATATCTTATCAGTGGCTATGTCAATGGAATTATCCTTCACTGGCCAATAATCATCTATCTGGGCTTCATCAGATAATAAAATACAGACCGTTATCTTGGGTAATGGCTCTTCAACTTCTCACACGCAAAGCTAAGTGACTGGATTAACGTTGGTCATTTGAGTTTGTTCAAGTACGAACTTGCATTACTTTTGCCTCAATCACGAATTTGATCTTGGATCTACTCGGTTACTTGGGGAGCAAGAGGCATTAGTTGCTCTAACTGAGATCTTTGCCGACCAGTTAGACAAGGAGGTCTCCTCTATTGTCAATAATGACAAAAATCACAAGCAGAGTTATCACATGAGAAAAATCTACAACTTCCGATTCGAAAGAACATAATTGTTCATTTTGGTCAGAGTTGGAAAGCTGACTGACATTCTGATCATAGCGTGTTCAGTGGAGTGCTAGACGGGATGCATTATTACAACAGATATCTTCCTGGTCGGCATAGGTGATTTCAGCTGCCAAGACCCGCCCAACGGGATCCGGATCTGCAATAGTAAATGGCGCGTCACTCCCCAAAAGCACCTTTCCCGCTCCTACTCTTTTCAACAGGAACTCCAAACTGATTGAGTCAAGGGCCACTGTGTCATAATAGAAATTCCTTATATCGTCGGTGAACGCTCTGCCACCTATTGATTGCGGAACTAGCCCAGCCCTATTGAGCCCATCCATACGAAATATCTGATAGGGCAACATTCCGCCACCGTGAACCAGAATGATCTTGACATTTGGAAACCTTGAGAAGAAGTCGTTCAACAACATCTCGGCCGCTATCGATGTGGTATCTATGAGCCTTCCGGTTATATTTTGTAAAACCACTGGAGTTATCTGACAAGATGGACCATTAGTTGGTGGATGCAGCATAACTGGCACTCCGAGTCTTTCAACTGCCGACCAGAATGGCCACAATGGTGGGTCAGCAAGTGACCCGCATTCCAATGGATGTGTACTAAGAAATACTCCAGTTAACTTATTATCATTGACCATATTCTTCAACTCAGCCGCAGCCCGCTCAGGATCGCCAAGGTAGAGCGCTACCAATGGACTCAATCTCCCATTCGAAGACTTTGCTGCTTCTAAAATGGAGCTATTGACCAGCTCGTACCATATTCGAGCTTGGGATTCATCAAAACTCGTCCAGGTAAACAAACCTGTTCCAGGAGAGACCCACTGATTGAAAATCCCCCGTTCGTCCATCCACTCGAGTCTTTTGGATACCGATGACATTCCAGCCTGTATAGGACCGAGCCTGTGATCGCCATTTAATAGGAAGGTCTCCCCCGTGGGGGATTTCTCGACACTTACACCTGCGCTTTCCAGACGATTGTGATTTTCCTCAAATAGCTGCTGAGGAATCATATGTCCGTGCACGTCAATTGCGCGTCCAAAAATACTCTCTCCGCCTGTATTTGACATAAATCCTCCTCAACGATCGAAGCTAAGCGAGAACCAGGCTGGATTGTTTAACTGCTCGATAGCATATCATATTCACCTGGGATTTTGCCTGTTACTACCATGCCACAGAGCCAGTCGCCGAATCGAGTAGCTCTGATATGGCTAACAACTGATGCAGTCTTATCATTTGCCACAACTACGCATTTGCCACGGCGATAAATGCCGGGTTAATGTAAAGTACTTCTATGGGCAAACAAGCAAGCCCTCTTCAGCGGCATGGAGGCGCCGATTACCGGCTCCAGTAATGTGCACCATCTCACCGTACTGGACACCGGCAGTTCGCTCTTTATTAATTACATTAGGCTGTATCACAACACACATATCCTCTTCAAAACGAAAGCCTTCGTTTTGTCCGGATGATGTCTGGCGTGTTCGAACTATGGGCGGCAGCTGGCCGGCTCCGTGAAGAAGATCATCCCCCAAGCTAAACCCTCTCGAATCGATAACATCACTCACCGCTACAACGTCTGCTACCGTCGCTCCAGCTCGAAGCACCGCTCGAATCCCTTCGAACGTATCCCGTGCTACTTCAAACAGCTCGGCATACAATGGTGAGGGTCCTTCTCCAACCACAAAAGTTCGCAACACCTGACCTGAATAGCCGAAGAGATCTACGCTAATCTCGAGCACGCAAACATCTCCGAGCTCGACAGTACGACTGGTTGGATACTGGCTGGGAATACAGATATTTGGATCCGACATCGCTGTGCAGAGAAAATAGTGGATTCCGTTGGTTCCGCCCTTAGAAAGGTAGGAATCTTCCAGAATCTTGACAATGTCGTAACCTGTAAGACCAGGCCGCAGTTGCTCCTTGAGTGCCACTATTGAGAGGTCGGCAAGCTCTGAAGCTTCTCTAATCCTCTCGATCTCTTCCGCACTCTTGCGCTGACGTAGCTGATTCAGAACATGTGTAAATTCAACGAAGTCTGCATGCTCCATGTGATCGCGCAAATAGCTGTATTGCTGGAAAGGAAGCGGTCCAACAATCCCTATGCGGGTTTCGCCGTAGCCACGGGCGATAAGTTCCTCTGTCACTCGTTCGATTGATGACGGAAGACCGCTCGCGCTTCTCCCACCAAATCGAACATCGTTCAGGATCGCCATACGCGCAGCCGTCTCAACGTGGTTAGAAAGCTGAATGAATAATGTCCCCTCTCCAACTGCAGGAAATATCAAATGTGCTTCCCGAGTTGATAGCCAGTTGCTGAGATAGTGAATATTGGGACTCCTTCCTGAGCCGAACATCACTAAAACTTCCACATTGTTGGCAGCCATTCGCGCGCGCACCTCTTGGTGGCGTCGATAGAATTCATCATCAGAAAAACATGGATATTCCATTTGCCCAGCATTCCGCCATCAAAACGAAGGCCGCATCAGCTATCCAAAGCTTAGATCATCACACCTAAATCATATCTTGCCGTGTCAAGTTTCCATTGGGACAATTATTGCAGTCATTTTGTCAATCCAGAATTCCTGAAATAGCTACTTAATACCTGCATATCAGTTGTTTAATTTCATCACATGGATGAATATTAAAGCTGGCATCCCAGGGGAACCCCGATCGATAAAAGAGCGGCTCAAATACCTTACTTTTATCTGCAGAAATGACTCATCCCCATTGACTGCTATAAGACACTATAGTAAAATGGAACATTGTTCCATAACTCCTGGTAATCGGCGTTCGAAGAACAGAGATTTTTGGACAAGTGACAATTCGTCACCAAGCCATTGAGTCGTTGCTGGAATCGTCTAGATTTTCTCAACACTACATGGCTGTTTTAACACTGCCATATTTAGGGGGGGGTGCCAATATGTCATTGCGACTATGGCGTTCGGGGGAATATTGGTCGGGACGTAAGCTGAAAATCGCCTTTCTCGCTTGTGCTTTGATTCTGGCGGGCTGTGGTACGTCAAGCTCTGCAGCAAAGCCAGCGGCAAGTACATCCACTACGACAGCAGCTTCGTCACAATCGCCATATGTGGTACACGCAATATTGTCACTTACCGGTCCAGGAGCTACGCTCGGGAGTATTGCTAGCCATGCACTAACCGCCTTTGCTGCATACGTCAATCACTCTGGGGGGATTGACGGTCACCCGATAACTCTAGATATCGTAAATAATCAAAGCAACCCGGCTACCGCTGTATCCCAGGCAACAAATCTAATCCATTCTGGGGTTCCTTTTCTGCTCAATGGAAGCATAAGCCCAGTTGACAATGCTGTAGATGCACTGGCCGGTTCGACAGGACCGGTGATATACGACCTGTCTCCAGTGGCAAATCCCAAGCCACATAGTTACGTATTTGCGGCAGGAATTTCGACGAAATATCTTGAGGGATCTATAGTCAATTTCATGAAGGTAAGCGGGTATAACCGCATCGCAATCATAAACTCGTCAGATGCCAGTGGCCTCGACGGATATAACGAGCTGGAAGCTGCGCTAAAAAGCCCAAGTGGCAGCGGTGTAACCGTGATCTCACATCAGACTTACGATCCCACAGCTCTAAACGTTGTACCGCAGATGTCGGCTATCAAAGCAACGAACCCTCAGGCAATCTTTATATCAACTACCGGGACTCCATTCGGTACAGTTCTTCGGGCTATGTCGTCGCTTGGAATGTCAAATATACCCACTTTCGCGACTTCAGGGAATGCATTGCAATCGGAACTAACTGCCTTATCATCTATTCTCCCGACACACTTATACCTCCCACTTGGGCCACTCTATTTTTCTCCGTCGTCGCTGCCAACCCCACTTCAGTCTTATCTTTCGGTCTTTGACAAAATAGTCACGGCAGCTGGAGGTCAACCAAATACTGGCTGGGGCCTTCCGGTAGATGCATTCATGATCATGGTACGGGCATTAAAAGCCCTCGGTGTTAAAGCCACTGCACCTCAGCTGAAAAATTACCTTCAAACAAAGGTAAAGAACGTCCCTGAATCGTTCGGTCTTTACAATATCAGCGCACAAAATCATGTGGGAACAAGTGGAAGCGACGTCTGGATAGGCCAGTGGAATGGAAAATCATTTTCCATTGTCTCCGGTAAAGACGGTACAACCGTCGCTAAATGACGCATTCGAAAGAAGTTGCTGAACTCAACTTGGGTAGCAATCCGTAGAAAATACAAGGAGAAGATTTACATGGAGCGCGACTTCGAACAACAATGGGTACAGGACTGGCTTGTCCGAACCAGTGGAATATCGGTGAATGCAGAAAGCGGACGCCGCCGTTATCCGGGATCTGTGAAATCTGAAATGATGATACCTAAAATTTTAGGTATCGAAGGGATCCGACAAAAAGAGTTAGCGCAATCAGCAAGCAAATCAGGGCATCGCAAAACGGCACTCAAGATCTATGAACTAGCAATACGCAACCTGATTGAAGCTCAGCACAATATCTTTTCTGATACAGCACTAAAAAGACATCTCATGGCAGAGGCGCAAAGCTGCATGGACGCTGTCATCGGCCTGGCTGAACATAAAATTCAGCGTCTGAACATTCCATTTGAGGGTAAAACATTGCCGGCCCTCTTTCACAGCCGCTCCGAAAGCGACCCGCTGCTGATATATATTCCAGGAATGGACGGCACGAAAGAAACTTCATCAATTGGACCGCTCGCAGAACCATTTATTTCCCGCGGGTTCCAAGTCCTGGCGGTCGATGGACCCGGCCAGGGAGAAGCCAGAACACTACAAGGAATTCGTCTCAAAAAAGGCAACTACCTTACTGCCCTGAAAACGGTCCTAAACGATCTCAGCCAACAGGGTCTTTGGGCGGGAGATGACGCCTGGGTAATTGGATCCAGTTTAGGAACGCGGTGGGCTTTAGAACTGGCTTCAAATGATGACCGCATCAAAGCAGTAGCATTGCTCCATGCAGCATTCGGAGATCTTGGGCCACTTATTTACTCTGCACCACCCAGATTTCACAAAGTCCTCAAGTACATGACTGGCCTCGACGATGATGACCTGGATGATTTTATCCGAACAGACCAGTTGATGAGTTCGGTCAAGGTGAGCTGTCCAACGCTCGTGTGCATCGGCGAATTCGATCCACTCACAAGTATCGGTGAAGCCAGGGACCTTTACCAGAATAACCTTGGTGGCCCTAAACAACTTGTTGTACTCGAAGACGCGTTTCACGGTAGCGAGGGCGTTGCTTCTCTGATTGGCATGAACGGAACAGACTTGGCAGCGGATTGGATATCCGACAGAATCCAGGGAAAACCATTTGAAAGTGCAGAGCTTCTGATCGGAAAAGGATCTCTTGGGCCGTACAAGGCACAGCCATTGACAGACTGGCAGATCTTGCGAACCCAGGACTGATGACATGACTCTGCATCGTTGACGCATTACTTGCAAGCATTTCCCATGACACCCCGGGGCCAGGTTTCAACCTACCCTCTACCAAGACTTCAAAGAATATTTGTTTTCGGATAAGTTACCGAATCTTGAATCTCCGCTTTTCGAATATGGAGCATCTTCCCAAAACGTCATCGAGCTCACTGCGGGATTCTAACTCCCATAACGAACACTGAAAATCCCAGAAACCTCTGTAACTTTTTGGGGTGACAGCCACTCTATCCCCTTTTGGCAGAGCAATCTTGCAACCTTCACGGAAACCGCACAAATTTTAACCGCAAAAATAACTCGCCTTTTTCTTGACGAATCTGTGTCATAAGAGTATAAATGGAACATTGTTCCGAAAAGGGGGATACATGAGGGATAAATGGATTATCGGTGTTGATATTGGCGGTACTTTCACTGATGTGGCACTAGTCGGCAACTCTGGCACGGTGTACATGAGCAAGGCCCCCACAACCCCATCCGATCCCGCAAATGGAGTCATGGATGCGTTGAAACGCGCAGCTGAGATAATCTCAGAGCCACTTTCGAATCTTCTCGGAGATACTCAGAGAATCACCCACGGAAGCACTATCGCCACCAACGCACTGCTGACCAGGGACGGCGCGAAAGTCGGTTTAGTCACAACCAAGGGCTTCGAAGACACGCCCTACATAATGCGGGCGATTGGCCGTGTTGATGGACTTTCCGAAGAGGAAATTCGCCACGTGATGTTTCTGAGTAAACCCACTCCGTTAGTCGATCGTCATCTGATCAAGGGAGTACCTGAACGAATGGATGCTGAGGGAAATCCAGTAATTCCTCTCAGCACCGAGGCAATTAACACTGCAGTTGACGAACTGATCGAAATCCATAAAGTGGAGGCCCTCGCAGTCTGCTTGCTGAACTCGTGGGCAAATCCCGAACACGAGCAAAAGGTACTTGACTACGTCGAAAGTGCCTATGGAGAACGAATCTACAGTTCTTACAGCCACCGCTTAGCTCGAGTAGCCGGCGAGTATGCCCGCATGAATACTGTATTAGCTGACTGTTTTGTCGGACCAAAGGTCAAGCAGTACCTTTCCCACCTTGAGCAGCAATTGCGCCAGGCGGGGTTTGGGGGAATATTCCTGCTGATGCAGGGTAATGGGGGCTTAGCAAGTCCCGAGCAATGTGCCCCAGTTGCAACCTTGCAATCTGGGCCGGCTGGAGGAATGCTTGCAACTTCTCAGATGGCCCAGCTTCTTGGCCATTCCCAAGTTATCACCGCTGATATGGGGGGAACCAGCTTCGACGTGGGACTTTACTCAAACGGTTACTGGCGTTATGCCACGGAACCTGTGTTTGACCGCTTTCGAATTTTGCAACCGATAATCGAAATCGAATCTATCGGAGCCGGAGGCGGGACAATCGCTCATGCGGATCCTCAGCTTGGAAGACTTATCGTCGGTCCGGCAAGCGCTGGCGCCGACCCGGGTCCCGCATCGTATGGACAGGGTGGTAATCAACCAACCGTCACTGACGCCAACGTCGCCTTAAGAATTCTGGACCCAGAGTATTTCCTGGGTGGGGCACACCCGCTGCATCCCGAAAAAGCATCCGAAGCGTTGCAAAAAGTGGCTTCAGTTCTCAACCTGGACGAATTAGAAGTTGCCGCTGGTATACACCAGATAATCAATGGGAAAATGGCTGACCTGATTCGCCGTCAGGTTATCCGAAGCGGGTACCTGCCCGGAGATTTCGTGCTATATGCCTTTGGCGGCGCTGCCGCAATACATGCAGTGGGATTCGCTCGAGATTTAGGCATACATACAATCGTTGTTTTTCCAACCTCACCAGTATTTTCGGCCTTTGGGATCGCCATGGCGGACGTCGTTCACACCAAAATGATGACCTGCCATTACTCATTGCCAACTGATCCTGAACTTATCAATAGTTCTCTCGACGAACTTGAAAACGAGCTTTTAGCGGTGATGGAGCAAGAAAACTTCTCCCGATCGCAAATAACTTTGAAGCGCTATATGACACTTAGATTCCGCCGTCAAATGATAGGTGTCGAGATTGAAGTACCCTGGGCTCGATTTGGTGAAACCGAGATGACAGATATTCAAAAAGTGTTTGCTGAAAGATACCAGACACTGTATGGGAAAGGTGCAGGGAATGAAGAGGCGGGAACCGAACTTGGCGCAATTCGAGTGGACGCAATAGGGCCAGTACCTAAGGCAAGTCTCAAGCCACAAGAGACCGATTCCTCGAGAACTCTGACGGCCAAGGGAGAGAGGAAGATTTTCCTACAGGGCGATTGGCATTTGGCGCAAGTGTATGACTGGGACCAGGTGCTTCCAGGTCAGCAAATAGACCCGGTAAGCATAGTGGAAGCCGCATTCACCACGGTTCTTATCCCGCCGGGATCAACAGGAATATTTGACCAATACGGCAATCTCGTGCTGCATATTTCCAACTAATCAAGGACTTTCACCAAGGAGATTTTAATGGATTCAGTACTAGACACCATCGACCCAATTAAATACGAGATTTTCATGCACCGTCTTTGGGCAGTAGGTGAAGAAGGACGAATAGCTCTGCAGAGAGTCTCCGCCTCTCCAATTGTGGTCCAGGGCGGCGAGTGCATGCAGTCGTTCTATGACCCAGCCGGGCGAATGATCCTTGCATGTTCAGGGCACCTCCGCTTTGCAGCCGCAACTTCCGATGCAATTAAAAAAATCGTGGAATGGTTCGGTACAGACCCAGGATTCAATGACGGGGACCAGATTTTTAATAATGATCCCTATGTCGCCGGGTCGCACACCTACGATCAAATGGTGATAAAACCGATCTTTTACGATGGTCGCCTAATCGCGTGGACAGCAAGCAGTTCACATACGGCTGACACCGGAGGTGTTATGCGGGGGGCAGCCACCGAGATATTTCATGAGGGCCTTAGAATTCTGGGCCTGAAAATCGTTGAAGCGGGCCAGTTTAGAAACGATGTTTGCCGTACCTTGGTCGAGCAGTGCCGAGATCCCTATTACGTTGAGCTCGATCTCAGATCCCGAATTGCCGGAAACAACGTCAGCGCTCAGCGCTTCCTGGAACTGGTTGACAAATTCGGAGTGGAATTTGTGGAACTCGCCAGCCAAAAAGTCATTGATGATGCGGAGCGGATGGCACGGGCAAAGCTGAAATCGTTACCTGATGGCACTTGGCGGTCGAGAATGTTCGCTTCAGGCATGCGCAAGCCTGAGCCGTACCAGATAATTTGTGAAATGACCAAGTCTGGCGACAGCCTTGAATTCGATTTTACAGGAACAAGTCCACAACTCAATGACGATCAAAACTCAACCTTGCCGAGCAGCCTTGCACACGTAACAATCGCTCTAACCAACGCCTTATTTTGGGACGTTCCCTGGAGCGATGGAAAAATGGTTCCGGTTAAGGTAAACATACCGGAAGGTACCCTGCTGAATTGCAAATTCCCAGCTGCCTGCGGAGGCGCTCCCAGGGTAGGTCAGATTCTGGTGTCGGCGGTAAGTGAATGTTTATCCAAGATGCTCTATGCCGGAGGTCGCTTCGAAGACATAAACGCCGGGTGGCAAGGCCTATGGTACGAAGGCGGACCGGGATATTTCTACGGCGGCCACACTCGTCAGGGCATTCCCGTCGCACAGGGACTGTACGATATTCATGGCGGAGGGTTTGGAGCTTCACCGCTTAGGGATGGAGTTGATAGCGGGGGTCACGCAAATATCCCTTCAGGTGGCATTAGCGATGTCGAGTGGATTGAACTTCAATACCCGTTCCTCTATCTCACTAGAAATCACAACCCCAATGGATGTGGTTACGGTGCCTTTAGAGGGGGTGATGGCACACATAGGGTATATATGGCCTACGGCACCCAGGATCTAAGCGTCGACTTCAGACCATATGCGGGTATTCCCAACGGCGGATTCGGTTTATTTGGAGGGTTCCCAGCCGGAAGCGGCGGATTCCGGGCTGTATTTCGCACTGACCCGGAGGACGTAAAAAGTCGGATGAGCAAAGGGCAATACCCGACATCCCCATCTCAAATCATGGATGAAAATTGGGGCGAAGCCATTGAACGAACTGATTCCGGACCTCATGCAAAGGTCCCAGAATGGGGACTTATTACGGACTTTACCCAGGGTGGAGGCGGTTTTGGCGATCCGATTGAAAGGAGCCTCGATCGACTCCAACAAGATCTGGATGCCGGCATTTACAATCGCTGGGCAGCAGAGAAATTCTTTGCTGCGGTAGTCGACGAGAATAATAAGATCGATCCCGAAGCTACAGCCGCGATGCGGCAAGCCCGCCGAGAAGCCCGAATTAGTGGAAAGCTCTCCAGTGAAGTTGCGGACACCTCAAACGACTCGGTGGTTATCCTGAAACCGCATGCTGAACTCGAAATAGTTGACAACCAGGGTAAAGCCCTTTGGCGCTGCAGGCAGTGCAAACATGAAATGGGACCAGCAAATCAAAACTATAAAAGCTTTGCGCTCAGCGTAGTCGAGCCTCTGGACGCGGTAGCTGAATTCCCACTACCGTCTGGCGATAAGTTCATTGGGGAGTACGTCTATTACTTCTGCCCCAACTGCGGTGCTCAACTGCAGGTGGACGTGTACTGTCCACAACTTGGAGGAGACCGCCAGTGGTGGGACATTAAAATCCAACTTCCATAAAGTACGGAGAAAATAAATGCCGGGAGCACTAGCCGGAATTAGAGTTATCGAAATTGCAAGTTACGTGACGGGCCCTTTTGCAGGAGCACTGCTCGGTGACCTCGGAGCTGAAGTTATCAAGGTAGAGGATCCCATCCACGGAGACCCGTTTCGTGGATGGGGCGACGATCAGTACAGCCCAACATTCTGCGCGCTAAACCGGAATAAAAAAAGTGTAACTCTCGATTTACGGGAAAAAGCCGGGCAGGAGCTGCTCCTAAAACTTATAGACACTTGCGACGTGGTCATTGAAAATCATCGGCCAGGAATTGCTGAAAAAATGGGGTTCGGATTCGAGTTAGTTCATAAACGAAATTCTAAAGCTATCTATTGTTCCATCACCGGATTCGGTGAAGATGGCCCCTATGCCGATCGACCTGGTTACGATACTGTTGGCCAAGCAATTAGTGGACTTCTTAGTCTTCTTACCAACATAGAGAATCCAGAGCCTATGGGAATTTCTCTCTCAGATCACATCACTGGACTGTACGCCTGCTGCGCAGTACTTGCAGGTATCGCCGCTAGATCGCTAACTGGTGAAGGGCAGCTGGTAAGCACATCATTACTGCAGGCAACCATTCATATCATGGGCGAGAATGCCCAACACTACTTTCATTCCCGAAAAGCACCTCTTAGGGAGACCAGGGTTCACCAAGCCCAAGTGTACGCTTTCAAAGGATCCGATGGACTTCCGTTCGTGATACATCTTTCCTCCCCGGCAAAATTCTGGGAAGGTCTGGCAAGAGTTGTTGGGCATTCAGAATGGTTAGCCGATGAAAGATTCAAGACTCGTGCAGACCGGCAGAGAAACTATTCCGAGCTAGATAAAGAGTTAAAATCTATCTTTGCCACTAAACCGCGGGAACACTGGTTAGCCCAGCTAAATCGCAACGATGTACCGGCAGCACCGCTAAATACTTTGGCCGATGCATTTGCTGATCCACAAGTACAGCATCTGGAGCTCAAACTCGATTACCGTCACCCGGTTCGCGGAGACCTTGAGGGTGTGGCAGCAGGATTTTCATTAGCAAACACACCCCTTCAAGTTACTGCGGCTCCGCCAATGCTTGGGGAACACACCATTGAAGTACTGAAAGAATTGGGACTACCGCAGCAGATGATTGACCAATATAAATCAGAGGGAGCTTTTGGGAAAAGTGGAGGCATCTCCGACTATGCCTAATCCAAATCGGTCCCTTGCAGGCAAATACGCTATTGTGGGTGTTGGCCAGAGTGACATAGGTCAGGTGCCCGGCTCAAGCTCTTTGGGTCTGCTAAACCAGGCAATGCATAATGCAACAGCCGATGCCGGAATCACTAAAAGTGATATAGATGGAATAATTTGCCGAGGACCCGACGATATCTACGCCCACCATCAACGAATGGGGGAGCTTTTGGGCATTGATGCCCATTTCAGCACCACCTTGGATAATGGCGGAGCCAGCCAAATCCTCTCGATAATTCTTGCCGTAATGGCAATCGACGCAGGGTTATGCGAGGTTGTGTTATGCGGATATGGACGAGATAGCTGGTCAAGAACGCATCGGGATGCAGAGGCCAGGATGGGTGTTCCCCTGGTTCCTCCGGAACAGGAACGATCAGAATTCAATGCCGAAGTAGGCATGTTTGGAGCAGTTGCAATGCATGCTCTAGGTGCCACTCGGCACATGTCACTTTATGGAACCACAAAAGACCATTTCGGAGCGATAGCAACAACATTCAGAGAGCATGCCCTTCTCAATCCGACCGCTCAGATGAAGCAGCCGTTGACGATTGATAAGTATCACTCCGGCCGGCCAATTGTAGAACCGTTTAACGTATATGACTGCAGCCTGGTCACCGACGGAGCGGGAGCTGTAGTGGTCTGTTCGGCGGAGAAAGCCCGCTCCCTCGCGCAAAAACCGGTGCTGATATCCGGTTTCGGAACCTTCAATAACCTGCGCGGATGGTTTTATGATGAGCATATGGTAGACACTGCTGCAATTCAAAGCGGAGCGAAAGCATATTCAATGGCAGGGATCACAGCAAAACATATAGATACCGCACAAATCTACGACTGCTTTACCTATATGGTTCTGACACAACTCGAGGATTACGGTTTCTGCACCAAGGGAGAAGGGGGAGATTTTGTAGCCTCAGGCGCAATTAAACTGGGGAGCAGCTTACCGTGCAATACTTCAGGAGGGCAGTTGTCCGAAGGTCACGTGGAAGGTATGCTTCAAATCCTGGAGGCGGTACGCCAGCTCAGAGGCAGCTACCGGCCACCACGCCAAGTTGAAAATGCCGAATGGGCGTTAGTGAGCGGACATGGCGGCAACACGGTCTGCCACAGCTCTCTAATTTTACAAAGGGCAGATTAGGAAATGAACCAAGTCTTGCGACCTGAACCAAAACCTTCCCCGGAATCATTACCATTTTGGGAAGGATGTAAACAAAGCAAGCTGCTACTGCCCCGGTGCTCACAGTGCGGTTTGCACTGGTTTCCCCCTTCGTCATATTGTCCTGAATGCTGGAGCAAAGAGTGGAACTGGGAACAATCACATGGATTAGGATCTCTGCATAGCTTCGTTATTTTCAAACGACAATACCACCCGTCGTTCGAACCACCTTACGCAGTAGGAGTTGTCCACCTCAAGGAGGGAGTACGAATACTTGCACACCTGATTTGCGAGGATTTGACGCTGCTGTCGGTAAATACACCGATGATACTCAGCTGGGAACAAGCAGGGGCATGGTTGATCCCAGCTTTTACACCTAAATTAGATTGATTTACGCTTTTAGTTTCGGGTTTCACGATAAATACGGGTCCACCTACGTCTACCTATAGGATGGAGGCTTGAGATGGAACAAACTTTGAATAAAACTACCGGAAGAATCAAAGAACCAACCAAGGGAAGAAAAGTAAACGCCGTCGTTAACTCAATGGAGATCCTGAGGGAATTAGGGCGCGCGGGCAAACCGCTAGGTGTTCACGCTCTTGCCTCGCAAATGGATCTTGCAGTAAGCACTGTACATAGACTTCTGACATCCCTAGCCGAGCAAGAATTTGTAGCCCAAGTTCCCGAAACCTCGGAATATACGCTAGGTCGGGCACTGCTTGAACTCCTTAGTGATATGGTTCGACAGTATGACGTTCGGCGAAGTCTCAGACCAGTCATGGAGCGACTCAGCTCAACAACTCAGGAAACAATACATTTAGCAGTAGCAGTTCACTCACAAATTATGGACGTGGATGTTATCGACAGCCCGCAATCGATCGGGGTGCGGGCCAATGTCGGTTCATTATTACCCATCCACGCCACTTCGGTAGGAAAGATCTTTCTGACCTACTCATCACAGTTCCAAAACGCTCTAGTCTCTGGAGACCTTCCACTTCCGGAACTCACACCTTTTACCATCACCGATCCCAAAGAATTGTTTGAAGAGACTGAAAAAATTGCTCGCCAAGGATACGCAATCAACCGTGGTGGACGTTCTGAGCAGACAGCCGGAGCTGCAGTTCCAATATTTGGCCTAAATGGCGAACTTGTTGCTGCATTAGGGGTGAGCGGTCCTATATCACGCTTCCCTAGCAATGAAACTCTGGAGCAATTGGCAAAAGTGATTTTAGAAGAAGTCCAGACCTATTCTGTACCTCAGGCCTGATCTATTTATCTTCTAACTTTGAATTATCCCGGTCTTGAGGAATAAAGCATTACTGCCATCCCACCACCCTCGTGATATAAACGATATCAACAACCCTTTACTAACCAATTTGCTAATAAAAGGGAAACATTCCATCAGTCGTTTTGAGAGCGCTTCTTGCCAATTAACATAATTTAGTTCCAGCCTGCAGCTATCGCTTAATTCATTTCTCGTTATGACTTAACACCAACTCCAATAAAACAGCAACGCAATCCAATTCCAAAATTACGGCTCGCTCATCGCAAATGCTCCGCCATCAACTAAGAGATCAGCTGCCGTTATGAAACTGGCATCATCACTGATCATGAACACGATTGCCTTGGCTACATCACTTGGGACTCCATGGCGGCCAATTAAGTTAGATACGTCGCTATCGGTTCTTTCTTCGTCCATGCCAACCGGTGAACCAACCCGGTTTGGAGTTATTGAATTCACTCGGATCTTATACTGCGAAAGTTGAATCGCCATTGATCGAGTTAGGTTCAAAATTCCTGCCTTGGCGGCAGTATATGCAGTGGCATTTGATCGCCCCCGATGCCCAGAGGTTGACCCTAGATTGACTATGCATCCCCCTCTACCCTGCTGGATCATCTGGCGGCTAACCGCCTGCCCACAATTGAAAACGCTTTTTAGGGATACATCTATAACCCTGTCCCACTCCTCCTCTTTTAGATCCACAATGGTAGAGTGATCTGAGATCGCAACATTATTGACCAGTACGTCGATACCTCCCCATTCGCTGACGATCTCATCTACCATTTTTTTGACTGCACTGGTGGAAGATACGTCTACCGCTTTAGTCATTGCGACATTGGGAGTATCTTTGTTGATATTGTCTGCCACTCGGCCAGCACGTCCCTGATCGTTATCTACAATTACCACACGAGCGCCCTCTTTGGCGCACAAATAAGCTGTCGCCTCCCCTATATTGCGACCAGCTCCAGTTATAACCACAACCTTATCTTGAAGGCGCATATTGTAACTTTCCTTTCTAATTTATTGCCATACAATCACAGATTTTTCTGAATTTAAACCGATCGGCTCACTCGCGTTTTAGCTCCTCCCCCACGTGAATAATCGTGCTGCAGGTAGGACAAATCAGCGTCGAAAGTGAGAACCGCTGGCTATCACCATTCCATCTGAGGGCTCTCCATGGTCCTGCAAGAGAAAGCGGACCAATAGACTGACGAACTCCGACCGCGCCGCTACCAAACCAGATCGTTCCACACTTGCGACATCTGAGCTGCCCAGCCCGATTGATCTCTCCATAGGCTCCAATCGGAGTGACCACCAAATCATCAGAATTTTCCAACATGTTGTACCGGTCCAAGAGCGGCCAGGAAACCACTTTGAACTGTTGCCGTTCCCGCCGCATGGAATCTCTCAGTTCTTTGGTCATATCCAGGTCGATGTCACCTGATTTTGTTAGAACAACCCCATAAAGTTTGCCGGCAAACTCTGATGTGACCACACCATTCTTGAAATCTTTTAGTACCAATTCCTCTTCCCTATCAAGTGGGTCCCCCCAACCACCTCCACCAGGGGGATAAAAACGCAAAATATCCCCCATGTAAAGTGTCCCATCGGCTTTGGAGGGAAGATGGACTAATTCTCCACCCCAATTGGAAATTTCAGCCAAAGCCCGTCCATCTGCAATGCATTCGGCTATCGAGCTGTTACGAACAATTGACGTTTGTGAACCTGCTCCCGGAAATCCTCCCCATAGACCAAGCGCGTTTGTTTGATCAGTCCCAGCGGTGTTGGTGACCTTATACACCAGCGATTCCACGCCATAGGGCATTAGTGCCGATTCAGCAGTAAGCCCGCCTCGCCATCGGCCGGCCCCGCCTGAATCAGGCAGCTGACGTCTAAAAAGGTAAATAACAGGTAGTTTCCACTCGGTGTCTTCGATATTGCCAAGGCTTGCAGAAAAAGAGGTGACGTTTCCCGCAAAGCTGTGACCATCGGCAAACGGCCTTCCGGCTGCCCCACCTGCCCTGTGATCAGAAAGAAGTGCCCCCACGCGTTTTCCGTTTTGCTCTCCAAAGATATTGATACAGTGGCTCGAAACGTTCCAGGACATATTGGCCCGGTCCTTATATTTAGGCGAGCCAGCCAGCATCTTTGCAACCGCCTGACACGCCGCAACGGTCACTAACCAACGAAATCCCACTGTCGAGATGCTTACCGGAGCAGGAAATCGCGCGTTCACAACCGTGCCAAGTGGAGCTGTAACGCTCATGCATTTTCTCAGTGAATCATTCCAGTCGATCTCACCGCCATAAAGAAAAGAATAGATTGGGACCGCGGTTCCGGCCCAACAGGCCGCTTCGGTGCAATTTACCGCCGCGTCCAGCTGCTGATCACTGCCGGTGTAATCAAAATACAAATGGTCCCGCTCCTTAGTCAAAGTCACAGTAACCTTTGACAACCGCTCCGAGCCAACCCGGTCACCATCCATATAGGCTATTCCAGTAAAAATTCCGTCTGGAATTGCCAGCAGCCGATCCCTGAGCTGTGCTTCCGCCACCTCAATCGACTGGCTCATGACTGACTCAACTGTTGGCCATCCAACATCTTCAATAAGGTCTACCAGCCTGGCCTGTGCAACGTTGATCGACGCAACCTGAGCTCGCAGGTCCAGTGCCACCTGGTCAGGGAGCCGGGAGTTGGTGACGAAAGTTCGCTCCACACTTTGGCTCCACTCGCCCCGGTCGACAATTTTCAGCAGATACCTGGGAGGCTCCTGATACAAATTACGGGCGTTGATACAAAAACTGCCCTCGTCGATACCGCCTACATCAGGATGATGCAGCACATTAGCTGTCCATAGAACCATAGCCCCTGCGACGTACACCGGACTGGCAACCACCACGTCATTTTGATGAAGCGCCCCGATAAACGGATCATTTGTCATCCAAATATCGCCCTCGCCAATTGGCCCAGCTTGGGATATGATCCCTTCGATTGCTGTACCCATTGTTCCAACGTGCACAGTGGAGCCAAATCCTGATGTCACCAGTCGGCCATCTGAAGTAAACAGACCAACATTAAAATCATTACCTTCGACGACTATCGGAGAGGCTGAGATTGTTTTAATAGCAGTTGCCTGTTCATCATTTATCTGCCACAGACGATGCTTTAACACCTCAAAAGTTATTGGATCTATCTTCATTTTGGATCCTTCTTGCAACTAATAATTACATTTGCGTATCTATCACGTACTGCCGCGAAATTTGGAGGAATCCAAATTGTTGTATCACCGCGCTCAATAACAGCTGGACCCGCAAGTTCTAATTCGGAAGGCATTTTATTAAAGGGCACTACGGTTATCGGATACCAACCCTTGTCTTTAGAGTAGACAAGTCTGGTTTCATTCTCAGACCACTCGGCTGGAGACGGAACCGGGCTTAATTCCGGTCTCACCAGCGGCGATATCGCATACAGGCGCACCCCTATTAGTTCGAGTGGAGCAGATTTGTGAGTACTGCCTACTCCAAAGCGACGTTCATATACTTTCTCAAATGCTTCCTTTACTAATGGGATCTGATCTTGCTTTAAAGTGGGTCGATCCCATTGAACTGTTACAGAGTTGATTTGGCCCTTATAGCGAATATCAAGCTCAAAACTAAATATAAATTTCTCACGCTCAATCCCCGAAGCGGAAATACTGGCCTCCACCTGGCTGATTAGCTCTCTAAAGGTGCCAGCAACCTCAAAGGAAAAAGATTCAGTTGGCTCAACTGCAAGAGGAAAAGCCTTGCCAGCACTGTACAAAATATCCGATAGAGAAATCCCCATCGCGGAAAACACCGAAGCTGCATAGGGTATGATCACGGAAGAAATTCCAAGCTGTTCCATTAATAGAGCGGCGTGAGACCCTGCTGCTCCTCCAAAAGCGCACAAATTGAAAGTGCGCGGATCATTTCCCTGCTCGATTGAGGCTTTCCTAATCAGGTCTGCCATCTTCGCAGTCACCACTTTATAGATACCATCCGCAGCATCATATGGATCAAGCCCCAAAGGTGCCGCAATAAAAGTTTTAATGCTGTTTAACGCTGCTTCGGAGTCCAGCTCGCGCCGTCCGGCAAAAAAACGCTTTGGATGGAGTATCCCCAATGTCACCAGGGCATCGGTTACGGTTGGGCGCTGCCCACCCCTCGAGTAACAAGCTGGCCCCGGATCCGAACCAGCACTCTCGGGACCTACATACAATCTGTGACCGTCAGTCCAAGCAACGCTACCGCCTCCCGCACCTATTGTCACAATCTTTACTGCAGGCAGTTTTGAAGGAAGGCCGTGAGCTAAAAACGGATTCTCCTCGATCTCAAATTTATCGTTAACGATCACACCGACGTCAAAACTTGTGCCACCCATGTCGGCCGTGATCAGATTCTTCCATCCAAGGCCTTCCCCCAAATATCGAGCAGCTATAAGCCCGCCAACGGGTCCGGAATTAATAAGCGATACTGCCTTGTTGTCAACTTCAGAAGGCAAGATACTCCCTCCAGTTGCTGTCATTACATGGAGAGTGTGTGCGAATCCCTGAAGCCTGAGGTGCTCTCCAAGTTCGCTCAAATATTGATTTGAAAGGGGCGCAACATACGCGTTGGCAACTGTTGAAACCATCCTTTCAAACTCACCAATGTGAGGAGCTATCTCCGAGGAAAGGCTTATCGGAAGAGCAGGAGCGATCTCATTCGTTATTTCTCGTACCAACAATTCATGGGCAGAGTTGCGAAATGACCACAAAAACACAACCGCAAGACTCTCAATCCCACACTCCAATAAATACAGCACTTCTTGCCTGATCCTGTCTGGAGTGGGGCTAATCAACACTTCTCCGCTCAGAGTTACCCGCTCATCGATACCCCGGATAAGACTCCTGTCGACAAGTGGTGACGGTGCCTGCGTAAATGTGAAATCCATTGCCTGATTAATCGGCAGACCGCCAGTCCTTGAAAGAGTGGCCCGCCCAATTAGCAATGTGTCCTCAAAGCCTGCTGTAGTCAAAAGGCCAACCTTGGCACCTTTGCGCTCGATAAGCGCATTAGTTGACACAGTTGTGCCGTGCGCAAAGCGCTCCACGTCTTTAAGCCGATCTTCGAAGGCATCTTCCTCCGAAGACAGGTACTTTATCCCTTCCAGAACACCTTCGTAAAGAACCCCAGGGGTTGAAAATGACTTATCGAAGCGGACGCTCCCATTTGAATCAATCCAGACCACATCGGTAAAGGTTCCACCAATGTCAACTCCTATGCGATCCATTTATTAACCTTCCCCCTCAAAACTTGAATTCTCACCCAGTAATCCGCTTAGTCCACCTGGAGCGTTGCCTAAGTATTTCGTGTGCGACCATCACTGGCAAGAAAATCCTCCCGATCCTCGCTATCGTTGCGATGACGTTGTTCAACGGATATAAGCCCACCGCACTCTGGACATAGGTATTCCCAGATTTGAAAGTCCAACTTGTCATGACCCTTCCTTCGCCCGATCCAGGGATTGGCACTTGCCAGTGGTCTGCGCCGTCGCAACAGGTATCCTTTGATTTTCGCGTTCTCTTCGGCCAACGCGCCCAGGCAATGACCGCAGTAAAGAAACCCGTCAGCTTTCAGCATCGCTCCAAAATGGGTACCTATGTCATTTGACGCAAGACGATGAGGTGTTTCAAATTTAAGTCTGGGCGTCTCACCCTCCTGTTGCCGCCACAGCCTGATCGTATTGCGTAGGTTTTCAGTGGCCTGATAATCTATTTCACCCCGCGAATTTATCGCCACGCCGTAAATCTCAGATGCCCAGCTAATTGTCACCAGGCGTTGCTGGATATCGCGTAGCACCAGCTCTGGATCTCTCAGAATTGGATCCCCATATCCTCCCCCGCCTGTTGGAACCGCACCGAAGACATCACCACTCTTCATGGTGAACTGGCATTTTGCTGGCAGCACTTCAAGCTCTCCGCTAAGTTCCGAAAAATCCTGTGGCAGTATTCCACGTGTCCACATTTGAGAAATATCAGAGTTCTTCATTAGTAAAACGGTTGACCCTGCCCCTGGATATCCTCCCACCAGGCCTGGCGTAGCAGAAATACTCACAGCCCAGGTATTAGGAGTGGTATCCATCTCACTAGCATGATGAAGGGTAAACGCCACTTCTCCTGAAACCCCACCTCTCCATTTGCCTGCACCTCCGGAGTCTGGAGTTCGTCTCCGATAGAGATACAAAATTGGATAGTGCGCTTCAACCGTTTCAATATTAGGTGTGCTTGCCTGCGGTGCTGTGAGTTTTCCCCCGACGTCAAATCCGTCTCCAAATGCACGCGCACCACAACCTTGAAGGTCAGAAGAAATCAGCATCGTGGCAAACATCTGATCACTGTCATCTTTGCCAAATATGTTGTACACAAAAGGTGACCCCGACCACCCTGCCATAGCCTCCGAATAATGTTCAGAGCTATGAGCAAGTAATTTGCCCAACGCCTCTGCTGTGGCATCAGTCGTGCAGTGATTAGCATGTACCACACCGAACCCAACCGGACTCGGAAAGCTTGCATGATGCACCGTATCTTTGTCCACCTTGACATCGATAACACGCAGAACTCCAGCATTCCAGGGTATGTCAGGACACAGGTATGGAAATACTGCAGAAAATGCACCTGCTAACGCACCAGGATAAGTGGTATTTATAAAACCTGGCGCTTGGCGGCTTGTGCCGCTGAAATCAAGTAGAAGGTGATCAGCGTGCTTGATAGCCTTGCAGCGAACCGTGTATAGCTCCTCCTGCAATCCATCATGATCGATATGAGCTTCTCCATAGGCCTCACCGTCAGAAAGTTGGTCGAGCCTTCTACGAAACAGTATCTCCGCGTAGTCCAGAGTATCCTCAAGAGCATTTTGCAGAATTTCAAAACCATACTTTTCAATAAGTTCAAACAACCTTTTCCTGACTACGTTCGCTGAAGCAATTTGGGCCCGCATATCAAGTTCTACCAGATCCGGAAGCCTCGAATTAGTCAAGTACGTGGCGGCAACTTCCGGCTGGACCTTTCCTTCTCGGACAATCTTCAGCATGCGATACCTGGGAGCTTCGTCAAACACCGACCGCGCCAGTGGATTCCAACTACCTGGTTTTGGACCACCAACATCCACCTGATGAATTACCGAAGCCGTCCATGCTACTAAAGTCTCCTGCCAGAATATAGGTTGAATTATGCAAACATCGTTTTGATGAGCGGCACCCAACCAGGGATCATTGGTGAGGTACATGTCTCCTGGGGAAATATTCTCCATTCCAAGCAGCGACATCGCATTTTGAACGATGAGAGCAATAGCGCTTACGTGGGCAGTTATATAGGGACCAATGATTACAACTTCCCCACTTGCGTTCAAAAGCGCTACATTGAAATCATTGGCTTCGGTGGCGACAGGAGATCCAGAGACATGGATTATCGTCTTTCCCTGTTCGTCGTTTATCTGCCAAAGACGATGCCTCAGAACCTCGAAAGTTATTGGATCGTTTCGAGCCTTGAACTCCCTCGTTACCTCTAGAGCCATGGCTTCTCCATTCTTTGACTTCGCATCGATTCAATACCTGACAACAAACTGTCCACCTTCTTCAACTGCGAGGGTTTGACCATCGTGAAGCGGAATGGTCATTCCGTAAGAGACAATCAGAGCAGGCCCCAGAACCACGTCGCCCACACCGAGAAGTTCTGCCTTGTATAGTGGAGCAGGCTCAAAGTTCCGCGACGACAACCGAAAGATTTCCTTTATTCCAAGAAATGCTCTTTTGTAGTCACCCGGCATTCTCTTATCAGCTCCAGTTAAAGCCTTCACTTGAGTTGGAGCGCTGGAATCAACCCTGACATTTATGAGCTCAATCCTCGAACTGGGTGAGCTTGCGCCGCTTCCATAGCGGAAGTCGTACTGCTTCTCGAATGAGTCAACCAAATCGCTAATTACGCCTTCATTTAGAGGCAAGTCTCCTGGCATCGAAATATTAAGTTCATGGATCTGATTGTGATAGCGCATATCAGCACTAATCACAAGACGCGCCAAACCTGGGTCGCCCCCGTCGTCATCGATAAGGGACCGGCATTTTTGCTGCATAGAGTCCAAAACCTCATTCATCTCGTCCAAAAAATCGAGCGCCAGGCTGCCATCTATCTTCCGTATTTCATGAGGCAAAGAATGGACCAGGCTGTGGCGAAATTCGGATTGACCAATGCCGACAGCCGAAAATACAGTGGCTTCAACTGGAATGATCACCTGGGCCACACCAACGTCAGGACCATAAGCAGTACAGTGGGTGGGACCACAACCTCCAAACGCCACCAGTGAGAAATCCCGGGGATCATAACCCCTCTCAACTGTAACTCTCCTGATTAAATCTGCCATATGTGCGTTAACAATTTGATAAATGCCCGCCGCAGCTTCTTCCACTGAAATCCCCATCGGGCCTGCGATTTGGTTCTCAACTGCCTCAATAGCCAGTTCACGGGATATCGACATAGCGCCACCCAAAAAATGTTCGGAGTCGATGTATCCCAAAATCACATCGGCATCAGTTACCGTAGGTGTCTTCCCACCCCTTCCATAACAGACGGGGCCTGGCTGTGATCCCATACTCTGGGGTCCAACACTCAGGGTTCCAAGTTCGCTCACAAACGCAGCGCTTCCACCACCTGCTCCGACAGTTACCACCTCGACGGTAGGTATAGCCACCAGCTGACGTTCGATTACCGTCTGCGGTGCAACCAGAGGGCTGCCGTTGAGAATTATCCCCACATCAAAACTGGTGCCACCCATATCAGTGGTGATCAAGTTCAACTCACCTAAAGACTGCCCCATTTTTTGACTAGCTATTACGCCACCCACAGGACCAGAAAAAAGGGTATTAATTGGAGTTAGTTCGATTTCCTTAGCAGGTGCCAGACCTCCTATCGACTGCATAATAAGTGGTTCATTTGGATAACCGGCAACTGCAATCTGGTCCCTTATCCCTTCTGCGTACTGTTTAAATACGGGTCCCAGATAAGCATTGATGACAGTGGTGTTCGCCCTTTCATATTCTCTGATAACGGGCACCAGCTCACTTGAAGTAACCACAAAAAGGTCTGGATATAGACTCTTAGCTATCTCAGCAGCACGCTTTTCGTGAGACGGATTCAAAAACGACCACAAAAAACAGATCGCCAGCACTTCAGTGCCGTTTTCCACCAGCTCTAAAAGTGATTGGGTAAGACTGGCTTCATTTAGCGGTACCACCACGTCGCCACGGGAATCGATTCTCTCAATCACTCCCCTGACTCGCTCCAAGGGTACGATTGGCGACGGAGGATCAGCATTTTTATAGTCATAGAGCTGAGCTTCATCGAGACCAATTGTGCGTCCTATTACTCTTTTAATAGCCAGAGTATCCTCGAAGCCCATGGTAGTTAAAAGACCAGTTGCAGCACCCTTTCTCTCTATCATTGCGTTTGTGGTTACCGTGGTGCCATTATTGAGCATCGTGGCACTTCTGAGAACTTCTTCTAAGGTAAAGCCCCCGCTTCGAGCAGCTACTTCGATAGCCCTCAAAACACCTTCCGGTGGATTATCTGTGGTGGAAGCTGACTTGCCTATAAAGGCCTTGCCGCTGTGATCCCATATGACAGCATCTACAAATGTTCCTCCGGTATCGGTTGCGACGATAAATTGATTTGCCAACCCAATGCCTCTCAAATCGATGCAAAGCCATCGCTTTAGTTAGCCAAAGACGGTTTTGCTGCCACTGCTTGAGAACCTCGGTTACACTCGAGTGAAATCTAGGAAACCTTGCTCTCAATATCCATATAACAAAGCTTCAATATTGCTTCTTCGCTCACTTGATCACCAGTTAATTCACCGGAAATTATTCCATTCTGAAATACCAGCACCCTGTCACAGACCATAGGCAACTCCTCGTACTGGCTCGAAACTACAACCACGGCAGTATCGTCTTTGGCCATTTCCCTCAAGGTGGCGTGTATCTCGTCTCGAGCTCCAACGTCTATACCAGTGGAAGGTTCATCGATAATCACCAGAGGTGCCGATCTGAGTATGCACCTGGCCACCAGTATCTTCTGTTGCTGGCCTCCACTGAACGTGGCTAAAGTCCGATCCGGATCCTTTGGCCGTATCCTAAGTCGCTCCAACATGTTAGAAACACTTCGATGCTCGGATTTTTTAGAAAGAACCCTACCTTTTAGATACGGATCAAGATATCCCATAGTCATGTTCTCTCTAACCGTGGCTAGAGGGACTCCACTGGTAAGCTTTCTATCCCCAGGAAGCAGCATCCCACCCATCTGGCGAAACCGCTGAGGACTCAGCTTTTCCATCTTGTTGCCTAGAAAATAAATGCTTCCACCCTCTTTAGGTGAAGAACCACACAATATATAGGGGATATCCTCATGTCCAGAACCTAGAAGTCCAGTAATACCCACAACTTCGCCTGTATTGATAGTAAAATCAACACCCTTGATCCGCTGTGCTATTAGATTCTCAACCTTGAGGACTTCCCTTCCTCCCTTCTCTGACCGGCTAGAAAATTCAACCCTCTTATCGGCATTGTGCTTTATCTCCTGACCAGCCATGAGTTCGGCAAGTTCTGTGTAGTCCACCTGCCCAGTGATGTAGGTTCCTACCACTTTCCCGTTCTTGAGCGCAGTAAAACGATGACTCAAAGACATAATCTCCCGCGGATTGTGACTGATGATAATTACGGTGGTAGAAAAGTTGCGATTGATTTCAGAAATAGTCGATAAAAACGAATCTACTGTTCCAGAAGGTAGGCTTGAGGTAGGCTCATCCAGGATCAAAATTTCCTGATCCTTACCTTCAGACCGTTTACGTATCTCCTCAAGGTCTAATAACGCTCTGGCTACTGCTATTAGAACCTGGTCTGCAACGCTCAGCCGTTCAACCAAGATATCAGGATCAATCTCTAGACCCAGGCTTTCCAGTCGCTGCCGAGTCAGCCTTTTCTCACTTCGCCAGTTGAGGGTGCCAAAGGCCGTAGTTGTAAAGCGATTCACCCTGAAGTTATCCACAACTGACATCGAACCGACTAGCCCCACATCCTGGTGTACCACAGCCACAGGAAACCTTGAACTGTCTCTCGATTGAGCTGGAAATGGGGTGGGTGAACCGAAAAGCGAAAGGGCTCCATTAGTGGGTGCATAAGTCCCAGCCAGGATTTCAACCAGTGTTGATTTACCCGAGCCATTGTGGCCAACTATGCCGTGGATCTCGCCTGGATTTATTGAAATCGATACATCATCAAGAGCGGTAACGGGTCCAAATCTCATTGTAAGGTGACTTACCTCTAGGGCATTTGGCTGAGTAGTTTCGCTATGACTCTGGTTCATAGCCAACTATCTATCCTTTCCCCGCCTAAGACGTTAGCGAGGCCGACTGCTACGATCAGTACGCCACCATCAAAGACTTGCGTAATCCAGGATGCGACTGAAAGTATCTCAAGTCCTGTACTACCCACCGCCAGCACCAATACTCCCACCAGCGTTCCGAGAGCATTAAATCTTCCGGATCTGATAGTGGTAAAGCCCAAGAACACCGCAGCAAAAACAGGCAGAAGATACGGCCCCCCATAGGTTGCATCTACCGCTGTAGTCTGACCAAGCATTACCATGCCTGCCAACCATGCAGTAAAAGCCGAAAAGATCAGAACTCCAGCCCGTATCTTATTTACATGTATTCCCGCCAAAAAGGCAGCTTTTCGCCCTTCGCCAGAAAAGTACATGTTCCTTCCGGTCTTTACGTACTCAAGCAAAAACCAAATAATAGCCACCAAAATCAAGCCATAAAAAAATGGAAGCCCAACGCCGACAATTCTCTTTGTCATTACAGTGGAAAGAAATTTAGAAGGATTTGAAATCGTCTGAGATCCGGTAATTCCAAGCCCAATTCCAGTCGTCAATGTACCCATTCCAAGGGTAACTATAAAAGACTTCACCTTTAGCTTAACTACAAAATAAGCATTTACCACTCCCACCAGAAGGGCAGCCAAAAGTGATATAAATACAGCCTCTAAAGTTGGCATCTTTAGGTTAGTGATCAGCATAACTACAACCGCAGCTGAAAGTCCCAACGTCCCGCCAAAACTGAAGTCGAATTCCCCGGTAACTAGTACTGCAGTCTCACCGATTGCCAGGATTATAAGAACTGCATTGGTGGTCAATATAGTTTCAAAGTTATAAGCGGTAAAAAAAGTTGATGGAGCAAGAATCGCAAAAAGTATGATCAGGGCCGGTAACAGAAGTACAACAAAATATCGCTTGATGAACGTACGAAGGTTGCTTGAACCAACGGTTTCGGGGAGGTGCTGAGTAGATGTTACCTGCCCAGCACCTCCTTCAGTTGATATCGAATCATTTGGCTCAGCCACTCTTGTCGGACTGAGATTAGAATTGGCTTCTCGATTCGATGAATCAGACTGATCTGGCATTAACCAAGACCCCACAGCTTCTTGAAGCCCTGAACATAGCTGGTGCCAAAGATTGAGGCATCACTGTTAATATTTTCCCCAGTTAGATCAGATGAATTTAGCAGCCTCACCGGAATCGTTGTATTTGACTCAGGTGGCAGATTCAGCCCTGCCCGTAAAGCCTGGTCTATCATAGCCCAACCTTCCCATGTCGCTGATGAACCAACATCCGATGTGAATGTGCCATTTTGGACCTCTTTCAGCGATGCTCCTATGCTTGTCTGAGTGGTTATAACTTTCACCTTATGGCCCCCTCCGGCGCTACCGAGGGCAGATACTATAAACGGTGTCATTCCATCGAATACAGGGATTAGGTAATTGAGGTTTGGATGCGCAGCCAATATTGAACTTGCAGTCGAACTCAATGAACTCACCCAGTTGGATGGGTCCACATTCTGTACATCAACAACCTTGCATCCAGGGCAGTACTTTGCAAGCCCTGATTTAAATGAGTTATAGATCTGTAGCGAAAGATTTATAACATTCGAAGTTATAAAGCCGATCTGTGCATTCTTAGGTCCAGTTACTGCGATCTGTTCAGCCATCACAAGTCCTTCTAAAGAACCTGGTTGAGTTACAAATCCGAAATAGTCAGGACGTGAAGGGTTGGCATGCCACTGCTGAAGCCCCACAACCACTGGGATCCCTGCAGATTTGGCCGCCTGAAGCTGAGGCTTTACCAGAGCCGGTGCAACCGCAAGTGTAATTATTGCCATTGGCTTGGCAGCTATGGCTTGATCGAGTAACTGAATATACGTTGAAGTGCTGGCGTTTTGACCATTCAAGACCTTCAAGTTGAGTCCAGCAACCTTGGCTGCGGCAATAACGCCATTGGCTGCCTGAATTACTGGTCCAGCTGCGGGATCCCCATCTATCATCACCACTGTTTTACCTGATAGTTTCCCAGCACTAATTGCCGGCCCAGGATTCTTGAAAGCAGGAATCGCTTCCAAGGCCTTTAGTTTTGCAGACAATCCCGATGTATTTGCACTTGAGTTGGAAGCAGAGGTTGAGCTGGAAGGCACCGTGGTTGTTGCCTTACTTGAAGCACTCGATGAACTGCCACAAGCTGCAAGCAACGTGGCTCCCGCTACTAACATTGTCACCAGCGGTACTCTTTTTCTATATCCCACCCTGCTGATTAGTTTCATTCAATGACTCCCCCGTTTGATTGCCTCATGCAACTGACTATTTCAATTGCTGTGTTCATCTTGCCATCCTGGCTATTCATTTTCCCCCTCCGCTGTGCTAGATAAATAATCGATTCCTTATGACACTCCTTCTAAAGTAAACCCGGACATCTAGCGCTCTAATAAATTCACCTCAATTACATCTTCTGCAATGAAACCTCGAAATTTAGAAGCCTAAACTATGACTGGTCCTATTCTAAATATTGCTTAGATGTACAACATCTTCAACTATGTTTTGTTGTCAAGTTACCAATTTGCTAATCGCACTGACTGCTGTTTCTTATCCTGAAATCACCCAATCAAATTTGAATAAACGACTTAACTCTCCAGACAAAAAGATCATTTCCAGTAGGCTCTCTTAATCTGCGTGAGACAAAAATGGCTTTACTGGACTTCAGGTCTTTATAACTTTATACTCTGGCCTCTCACCCCAAACAATAATGGAACAATGTTCCATGTATACTCTTCAGTTGATACTGAGTCAAGCCATACCTGGTGTTTTCTGCTGAAGATCTCGAATTTCTATGTGGCCAGATTGGGGACTGCTATGGATACTCAATAATCAAGCGATGCATTTTAGGATTTGGTGCCTAACACCAATCAGCTGAAAATCTACCCAAAGCCGCCTGCTAAGCCATCACGTAGTTTTGTGTGAAATTCATTGATCATTGATTTTCATTTAGTTAAATCCAAAACAAATAAAAGGGGTAAAAGGACCATGAAGTTAGTCTCAGAGATCAACGGAGCAAACTTCCAAGAACTGCACAATACAGATAAGGACAAAAAATGAACCAAACTGACAGCACACCAATTCCAGATCAAGTATTTGGAGAAAGAGGCAGGGTGGGTCTTATAGCTCCATCGACTTGCGAACGGGCAGCGAAAGACTTTTACCAAGCCGTTCCTGACGATATCGGGCTGATTATTGCCACCCTGGCGGTATCAAAAATCTCCTCCAACGATGTTGAACTTGCTCTAAAAGGTATCGAAACCGCCGCCAAACAACTAGCAGACACTGGGGCGGATATCGTATTTTCAGCTGGGATCCCTTTAGTGCTAGAAGGGGGAATCGAAGCTGACCGCAGGTTAAAAACGCAAATCACATCCGTTTCAGGCCTACCTTCAATCACTGACCTGAATGCCGCCCTTCTGGCGCTCGCAGAAATAAATGCTACCCGGATTGTTCTCTGCACCCCTTTCGATACTCCAACCACTGACAGAATCGCCGAGGTGCTGGGCGAAGCCGGAATCGAAGTTCTTGGATCAGTTGGGGCTGGGAAAATGAAACAAAAAGACTACGCACTGCTAAAAAACGGGGTCTTCGCGGATATGGCATATGAATTAGTAAGCGCTAATCCAAAAGCTGACGCAGTGTATATTCCTTGTGGGCGTATAGGTGACATTAGGCTAACTGATGCCCTAGAAAACAGATGCAGGCGCCCAGCTATAACCGCTAATGGGCTTTTTATCTGGTGGGCCCTCAAAACTCTCAAAGTCAACAATCCAATCGAGGGCTATGGCAAGCTGCTCACGCTTCTTTGAAACACGCGTAGCTACCAGCACAACCTTATGACTGCACAAACTTGTCTCAGCTCCATCCACGACCCAGTCGTATACACGGCCAAAGGGACCTGTCGTGCCCGTAATAAAAAGAATCAATTTGGAACTATTGCAACTTTGATAGGAATCATCTCTGGGTTCTCTCTTGCGGCACATTGTAGAGCCTCCTCGGCCTTTATAAGTGGGAACTCATGGGTAATGATCTTTTCGAAGCTGTAATGATTACGTTCAACGAGCTTTATGCTCTTACGCAGCGCCCGAAAATCGTATGTAAATACCCCTTGAAGCCTCACCTCTTTGTACAGCACCCGATCAAGCAAAAGCGGACTTAATGTCGTATCCCCGGTTATCCCGGCATTGACGACCGTTCCGCCCTTTTTTACAATTTCTATCGATGTTCTAACCGCAGAGCCGCTTCCAGTTACGTCTATGACAACATCGGCCAAATCGCCATCCGTGAATCTAGATACCGTCTCGACCAGATCTTCCTCTTCCACATTTACCGTGGCATCTGCACCGAATTCAATAGCAAGGTCAAAACCTACTTTATCGCTTGTCAGACCAGTTGCAATAATCGGACCCGCTCCAGCCTCTTTGGCAACCGCCACAGTTGCCAGCCCGATAGGTCCAACACCTTGTACGACCACCGAATCGCCTAACCTGACACCGCCCTGCACTACAGCCCATTGAATACCGTTTGAGATCGCAACTCCGATCAAAGTGGCTAGCCTGGGTGAAACAGCATCGGAAACACGATGCAAAATTGAACCTGGGGCCAGATACATGTATTGACCGTACGAGCCCCACAAATGGGGCAACTGATCTGCCGGCATGCTCGTTCCATAACCTATCCTGTTCTGGCAGAATTTATAGTTTCCCATGATACAGGCGCTACAGAAACCGCACCTGACTCTCGGCTCCACTATTACCCGGTCACCTTCAGCAACGCCCCAGCGGCGCGCGGCCATCTTTCCGATTCTGTCTACCCGGCCAACGATCTCGTGGCCCAGAATTAGAGGATAAGGTGCCGATACAACAGCCCCATTGTATCTTTCTACATCCGTATGGCATATTCCGGCCATTTCTATCTTGATCAAACCATCATCATCAGCAATTTCGGGTAGGTCATACTCTAAAATCGCGAGATGCCGGGGTGCGGTTAACACCGCGCTGTAGGCTTTTTCAGTCATTTACAATCCTCCTGTAAAAACCTCATGATCCTCGATGTAACCCACCTGAATCCTGAAAAACCAAAAATAAAAATCATGGGACTCGTACCGACCAGTCGAATGAATTCTCCCGTCAGTCTCTCGGCAGCACCCTGCCATATTTCATGCTGGCTGCATAGCGTTTAGGAGTCAAACCTTCGACCTGAAAACGAGCGAGCTGATGAAGAAGAAAGGCATCTGCTCCCCGACGGTAAAGTAAACCCACGTCTCCACTGCGAAGTGCCTCAATCTCGACGGGATCGAGTCCACTTTCATTCCAAGGCTTTTCGGAACCATTCAGAACGGCATTACGAAATACTGGATCGACAGAAATTCTGTGACAAAATAAATTGACGTCGTAAGTACTCAAACTTATAAAACCTCCCATGACGCATATCCATGACCGAACTGGGTTTGCAGTTCCAAGAACCTGCAAGGTTTGTCTCCTACCGTCCCGAGCAGTGCAATCCAGTTCAAAAGCTCACCACCGACATTGCCGGCCCGCAGCATTCGCTCAGTTGTAGCCTCATCGATCAACTTGCTAATCGCGCCCTTCTTTAGACGGTCAGCTACGTGAAGAACCCATTCGGGATCCGGTACGCCAGATATCCCATCGTCACTGATTCTCGGACCGCCAACTTCAAGGGAGAAACTACCACTGGCAATAATCGCCACCCGGGATTCTGAGTCCCATTCAGCAATTGTCTTTAGTACGCATTCTCCAAGGGAATGTGCACGAAGGGACGAAATGAGAGGCGGAACAAGTCCGTTTATGTAGATAGGAAGAACTTGAAACCTGTTTTCGGGGTCAAGAAAGTGAAGCGGCACCATGAGCGAATGGTCAAGGCTCAGGTGATGGCTGCGGGAAACATCAAACTGTCCCCGAGTTAAATAATCCACCATGTGCATTCCAAGCTGGGGCTGCAAACGCACCAGTCGCTCAGGCAACGAAGGAACAGAATCATTTGGACCGCGGGCATCAGCCGCCACCGGAATACAAAGAGCAGGAAGGTTGTCGAGAAAGAAACTGTTCAAATGATCACTGTCAAAAACCACCAAAACATCTACTCTGAGATCTAATAATTGATCCAAAATGGCCTGGTACAATTGTGCTGTTTCGCTTGATTGGCCCTCCCGCTCTACCAGAGCTGGAAATCCCGGCGTGTGCGGAACACCGAATGCACCCACAAACTCGGCCATATTTCACTCCCTTTAGTACAACCTTGACTGGAACCGGATATCTTTCTGGAAAGAATCCAGTCCAGCCGCCTTCCAATATGACGGACTCACGCGCTGGGTTTGATGTTTAGATTCATTCGAAACAGGTTGGTTGGATCATAAAGTGTTTTCAGTTGGCGAAGCCTTTCATAATTATTAGCGCCCACTGAATTCCGTACCAGGTTTTCCACATCTTCACCAAATCCCGGGAAATTCAAATAGGCCGCCCCAGTGGAATATGTTTGCAAAGACGTCCAGGTGTTTCTGGTCCACTCGATATTGAGCTCATCTTCAGAGGAATCTGGCCACATTGAATCCAGCTCCAGAGTGAACGGCATATCTCTCAAGCCAAAAGCTGTCTCGTCGGAAGCCACTCTAGCAAATGCCCCTCCCAGCGGCAGGACCACGAGATAGGTGTTTTTGGAAGGTATCGTGGTAGCCACCTCCACTAATTCACTTACTACGTTGTTATCTAAACTGGCAAGATGGAGCGACTTCCAGTAATAATTGAGCGCGCCCGCCTGGACGAATGGATCAAACATCGCCTGCATCATGGTCCACGGAATAGGTCCGCTCAGATCCACCAAAGGAGTTCCAAGATGTCGAATCGGATCTAACAACCTCTCCCCAAACTCCAAATCGCCTATATGGGTAATTAGCGGAATCGCAATCGGCTTTCCGTGATGCTCCTCTGGAAAAAACGGATTATTTGGAATTGACCAGAACAAAAATGAACCACCACATTCCTCGGGCGCAGTTGTCATAAAATCTCGCCATGCTCTCAGTGCAACTTCACCAAGGTCCGCCGGATACATGGGACAGGCAAGCGTCACAATAGGTCCAACCGGATGAGCTTGAAACTCAAAGCTGGCTACTACACCGAAATTGCCTCCACCTCCTCTAACAGCCCAAAATAGGTCAGGGTTCTCGGCCGCACTTGCGACTTTCAACTCCCCGTCCGCGGTTACTATTTCAACAGAGATCAGATTGTCGATACTCAGGCCTCTTTTGCGCATTTGCCAGCCCATGCCACCCCCTAAGGTAAGGCCGGCAACACCAGTAGTCGAAACAACTCCTCCCGGGATGGCAAGGGAGAACAGTTGTGTCTCCCGGTCGACGTCCCCCCAGGTGGCGCCCCCCTGGACCCGCACTTTTGCTGTTCCTCTGTCAACCCAAATCCCTTTCATGAAAGAAAGGTCTATCATCAACCCATCATCACATGAGGCATTACCTGCTACGTTGTGGCCGCCGCCCCGGACTGCAAGTAGAACTCTATTTTCTCTGGCAAAATTAACTGAAGCAATTATGTCTGCCACCCCGCGGCAACTGACAATCAGGGCTGGCCGCTTATCGAACATACCATTCCAAATTTTGCGAGTTAGGTCATAATCTGAATCTCCCGGCCGCAGAAGCCGGCCTCGTAAATTCGATCTGAAATTCTCAAGTAGCTGATCGTCAACCTCGACACGACCACCGTCGACACAGGCAAGCGAAATATTCCCCATGCCCCCTCCTTCTGGCTTTAGTTTTGAACCACTTGTAACCCCCGATGTCGCCCTCATGGTCTAATACTGCCGGGCTAAATCAAACTAGCTCAAAACTGAATTACAATTACCCGCACAACAAGTTTCATTATGACACTTTTGATAGCTCTTTTACGCTTAACTAAAAATTGCACACCATCTCTTCATGGTGCCACATCTGCCTCCTCTGGTGAGCAAAAATAGGACAACCACCCAAACCTGCAGAGTAACAGGACCGATTGGCTAGTACGGGGAGCTGAATCAGTGCCCCTTGGATCCCGGTTAACTGCAAAGAGTTGAATCCTGATCCACCATTTTGCAAGTTACAATTTCAATCTGCAACTGCACAGCCATAACTGCCTAGTCAACGGGTTCTTCGCCGTCTGACAATATCCAGAACGTCCTGGGGAGTTAGTCGTCCAACCGAACTCGATGCATACACCGACAACTCGATGGTGCCATCAGGTCGAAGGAGGAAATTCGACGATTCCAATGACTGATGCTCAACATTAACGTATCCTTCCAGCGTCTTAGCCGTCTCGGCCATATCGACACCGAAACCTACTGGAAACTCAAGTTGATGATCATCAACCATTTTTCGAGCATTTTCCTGGTCATCTGTTGAAAATGCGATCACCTTGATATCTTCGCTGCTTAACTCCTCTAACATACGCTGATAACTGGCAAGCTGCTCGTTGCATCTCATGCACCAGGACCCCCTGTATGCCAGAACGACCCCATATGATCCGAGCGTTTCCTCTGGAACTTTGAGCTTGCCGCCTCCCACCCGGTCCATGGTCAACTCCGGAAATTTGGCGCCATTTGCAAGTCCCGTCATTACAACCTCTTTACTCCGTTTTAGCTATTCCACAGCATTGCATTGTTTCACTCTGACAAGCCTCTGTAGCTTACGAGACTTGAACACATTCCAGAAAGGCTGTTGACAAAAACCTTTCTTTACCTACATGCATATCACAGTCCGGTACTGGTCCTTAGAAGCATACCATTTTGTAATCATTTTTGGAATATTGTTCCACAAAAAGCCCAGGTGCTATTGACATGGCATAACCATATGAATATATTTACCATTGAGCTTTTGGAATAGGGGGGATTTTGAAGGGATCAAATTCCAAACTGCTGGATTCCATATCGCAATGTCGCGCAAACCTGTACAAACCTTCGTTCATACTGGAGAGTGTTGACCGGGTGCCAAACGGGCACAAATTAATCTCGTGTCTGGTCCATTTAAGCTGGAGCCCACCCGCTGGGCAATTTGCCAGTACAGCCAGCTCAAAGAGCAAACCTGCTACATATCAAGTTGCAGTATCGACAGTGTTGCAAAGTTACCCTTGTCCGGGTGTATATCCCCGAGCATCATTGATGGCAAGCTGGATCATTAGTTTCGCATTACAAGCATTGTCAATTTTAGGTATGTCAAATTTGAATACGCCAAAGACTTCATTTTCGCTGCCCCACCCATCTACAAGTCAAGGTTCAAAATGCCTATAGTAAGATTTGAACACGTTTCCCAAACTTTTGAGATGCGACGAACCGGACTGACGGTACAAGCACTGAGCGACGTCACCTTTGACGTCGAGGAGAAGGAGTTTTGCGCCATAGTAGGACCCAGTGGATGCGGCAAGAGCACACTTCTAAGTCTTCTGGCAGGTCTTAAACCCCCTTCGAGCGGAAACATTTATTTTCGCTCAAATCAAGTTGAAGGGATCAATACCGCGGTTGGATATGTGACACAGGACTCTCGGCTACTCCCCTGGATGTCCGTGATCGACAACATCAGGCTGCCGCTTGACATACGCCACGTTCCTCGTAAAGAAAGGGATGCCAGAGTTGAAGAATGGATAAGCCTGGTCGGATTGGAAGGATTTGAGTCAGTTTACCCATCTCAGCTCTCTGGGGGGATGCAGAAGCGGTGTTCAATCGCCCGAACTTTGGTATACGACCCTGAAGTAGTACTTATGGACGAACCGTTTGCGGCAGTGGACGCGATTACCCGAACTGTGCTCCAGCAAATTCTGTTGGACTTATGGAGCAATTATCAAAAAACGGTAATCTTTGTCACCCACGACCTCAATGAAGCACTTACCTTAGCAGACCGTGTTGTAGTTATGACACGGAGACCGGGGCGGATTAAAGCAGAACTTGCTGTTCCGATATCTAGGCCTAGAGACGTATTTCACGTCGCCGAACTCCCAGAGTTTGCCAAGATTCACCGGGAACTTTGGGAAATATTTAGATCAGAGATCGGTGACGAAAAACCTGACTCTACAAGATTTCAACCAAAAGACGTTGAATTTGAGAATGTCAACTCTCGGGCGAAATCCAGAGAATCAAATAGGAGGTGACAACTTGACAGCTGCGACTGACGGCGAAACCATTCTCATAGGAAGAGGCTCATCGAGCCGGGGAACCGGAATCCCAAGGCGGCCTAAAACATCAAGATCTATTCGCGCCGCACAAATTGTTTCTGTAATAGTCATATTGGGCGCTTGGCAATTGGCGGACAACAGAGTATTTCCGAATTACCTCATCAGCAGCCCTTCCAATGTAGTTCAAAAGTTGATTAGCCTGCTTTCTACCGCGACAATGTGGCGTAACATCGGTGCTACTGCCGAAGAACTGGCGCTTGGATACCTACTAGGTGTGGTTTCTGGAGTTATTTTTGGAGTCGGTCTGGCTTACTGGAGAGTAGCTGGAGCTACCTTTGAACCTCTAATAACAGTAATTAACGGTATACCTAAAATTGCATTAGCGCCACTTCTTCTAATCTGGTTCGGACTGGGTTTGGCTTCCAAGGTGGCTATAGCTTCCATGACCGTCTTCTTTGTAATGTTTTACAACTCGTACCTAGGTGTCCGCTCGATGCCGAATGATCTTGTCGAAGTGGTAAAGCTCATGGGTGGAGGAAGGTCGGTGGTACTTAGAAAAGTTGTGTTACCGCAAATTAGCACGCCTCTGATTACAGGACTTAGATCCGCAGTTCCATTCGCAATGATTGGCGTAATTGTCGGAGAATTTATAGCTGCAGACAAAGGCGTTGGTTATTTCATTCGAAATTCATCCGAAAATTTCGATTCAGCAAGTGTATTCGCAGGAATTGTAATTTTAGTTCTGATGATCATCGTTGGCACAGGGATCATCAGTTTATTTGAGCGATGGGTAATGCCATGGAGAACCTATCAGGACGAGTGAGTGCCAGCAGATTAATAAAACAATAAATAAAACAACCAAGGGGGATATAAATGTCATTGTATTTCAGTTCGTTATCTTCGGATCGCAAAAGATCCGTACGCCATTTTCGAGCGGCGAGTCTAGTCATGGCTCTATCGGTGTTAACGCTAAGCGCATGTGGAAGCAGCAGCTCGTCAGCATCATCTACCAGCAAGACCACTTCAGCAAGTTCGAGCTCAAGTGCCAAAACACTTACACCTGCTACCATCGCATTGGCAGTAAATGTTTTAGACCTTGCCCCGGTCGGTGTGGCTCAAAAAGAGGGGTTCTTTAAAAAAGAAGGCATAAACGCCAAAGTCGAGGTGGTCCAAGGAAGCAGTGTCGCAGACTCGGCATTGGCGGCAGGAACTGTCCAATTTAGTGGAGTCTCATCAACTGCAGCAGTTCTGGCGAATGCGAAGGGTCTTCCTCTGGAATCAGTTGTCACTACCAATATTGGTAACACTATTCAAATGTTTGTCAGTTCTAAGTGGTTATCCAGCCACCCTGTTCCAAGTTCAGCAAGTGCAGACACCAAGCTTGCCAGTCTAAAGGGTGCAACCATTGGAGAACTTTCCTCATCTGATAAAGCAGTATGGAAATTGGCAGCCAAATATGGCGGCTTTAGTTACTCCAACTTCCACAAAATCTCTTTCACCAGTATATCTGCAGAGGCTGCGGCCATAAAACAAGGGCTGATCGATGCCTTTGCTGCATCACCTCCTTCAACCGCTCAACTAACTGCCGAAGGTTTGGGCTCAGTTCTAGTTGGAGTTAGTAACCTGCCGCTTGGCGCATCACAAGTGTATGACATCGTCTTGGCCTCACGAGCGTATGCGAAATCCCATCCATCGGTGGTAAAGGGGGTGGCCACAGCAGTAGCAATGGCTGACAACTTTCTGCGGGATCATCCCAACAAGGCCGTCCCTGTACTTGTCTCTTTATTTCCAGGATTTACCGCTTCAGAACTTACGACGAGTCTAAAAGAAACTCAGTTTCCAAAAAATGGACTTGCGACCCAAAGTGACTGGAACGACGCAATTAAGTGGAACGTCGAAACAGGTGCAATTCCAAGTGGCAGCACTGCAAAACAAGGCGTTGTTTGGACAAATCAATATATAAATACCGCTGCTCTAGGTTAGGTTCTTCAAATCTCCTGCAGTACCAATGCCAACATTTGATGGCAAATATAAACATACATATATCAACAGAAAGAGTGGTGAAAGAATGGCTAAATGGCCTGATGGGAAAAGCATAGCATTTGGACTTATCATCCCCTGGGAGATCTGGCCCGCCGATATTGGTACGCCTAAATCTCATCAGCGGAGTTCACAGCGTCCCGTACCGTCAGACGCTCTCTATGCTCGAGACATGTGGGCAGTATGGGACCATGAATACGCTGAGGCTCAGGGTCTAAAACGTTTACTAACGATGTTCGATGACTACAACGTGCGTACTACTTTCGTGGCAAACGGCAAGCGGGTGGAGGTAAGTCCCGAACTGGCAAAAGAAGCACAGTCTGCCGGACATGATATGGGTAGCGAAAATTATGAGCACGCTTATCCGATCATGATGACGCTGGAGGAAGAGCGCAAGTCGCTTGAAAACACAGTCTCGGCATTCAAATCGGTGCTTGGGGCAGCTCCTACTGGATATATTTCTCCGGGTCACCGGCCGACACCAAATACCGTACCTTTGGTATTTGACCTCGGTTATTCCTGGCACGCCGACTTTCAGGGAGACGACGTGCCGTTCAAAATGCAGGACGGAGATCGAGATCTCATTTGTATGCCTTATGCACACGTAAGTGATTACCAGTCTTACTCAGGGAATGGCAGGACCCCACGCGAGCTGTTGCAGATGGCCATCGACGAATTCGATGTACTTCGAAAAGAAGGTCTGCGAGGAAGCCCAAAGATGATGGGGTTTGCCATTCACCCGTTCATCTGTCACGGATTTCGGACTCGTGTACTGGAACTTATGCTTGACCATATTACGGCTTGTCCAGATGTCTGGGTTGCAACCCGAAGCGAAATCGCGCAGTGGGTTAGAGAAAATCCCAATGACTTCGCAACGGTCTCGAAAGAGCAGGTTGCCAAGATGTTTCCGGCAACCTGATGACCGCTCGACAAGAAGACAATGAAACTTTAGCTGCGCTACGATTTGATGGAGCACCGGTCATTGTGACCGGTGCAGGCGCAGGTATAGGTCAGGCGTGCTGCGAAGTACTCACCGATCTCGGAGCTACGGTCATCGCCGTTGATTTTAATGAGGAAATTCTCGCCAATATAAGCAACAGTGCAATCTACGGAGAAAATGCCAAAGCTTTCGTTGCTGATGTATCGTCAGAAGCTGACGTCGCAAATCTGAAAGCAGAAATCGAGCGGAGCTACGATTCGATAACAGCTGTAATAAATGTTGCAGGAACCAACGATAATACTTCTGTAAGGAAACTCAGTCTTGAACAGTGGAATCGCATTATGGCAACAAACCTTACAAGCGTATTCCTAATGACCCGAGAATTTCTTCCTCTGGTTGAACGCGGTCGTGGCAGCTTTGTAAACATCGCATCCACCTACGGATTGGTTGGAGTCAAAAACAACACCAGCTACTGCTCATCCAAAGCTGGAATAATAAATTTGACCCGTCAAATAGCCACGGAGGTTGGATCTGCTGGAGTCCGTGCTAACAGTGTTTGCCCTGGTCCGACCTTGACCCCCAGAAGGCAAAGTTCATTCGACTCAGGAAGAAGCAACCGAGCAGAAGCCGAGCAGCGGACGCTTCTCGGCCGAATGGCGAGTCCACTTGAAATCGCCAGGGTGATTGTATTTTTAGCATCCAATGCTGCATCTTATGTAACTGGAGCAACGTTTGTTGTTGACGGGGGCCAACTTGCATTCATTGGGCCGCACGACTAAAAGCTGAATTTTGGTGATAATCAGCATAGCAATATTTTAGGATTGGCTGTTCTTGGGTTGTTTTCCACTAATGACCAGCAAAAGTGTTGCTTAGTCAACCTCGGACATCAATCATAGCTCCTGCCACTTCAAACACAAGAAAGGAGTAGGTCTTGGGAATTTTAGATGGTACGGCAATAATTATTACCGGAGGTGCGCGCGGGCTCGGCCGCGCAATGGCTTTAGCTCTTGTTGAAGCTGGCGCTGGCGTTCTCGTGGTCGATATCGACCGTGATCAAATTCAGGAAATCTGTCATGAGGCAAACGGCTTGATAGAAGGCATTTGCGCTGATGTTACCGATGAAAATGGAATCACACAAATAGTGGAAAAGTGCCTGAATTCATTCGGACATGTAGATATGGTTGTAAATAATGCCGGGATAAGTCTGAGCACAATTCGCCCCGGAGACCGTTACAAAAACCCTATTCGCTTCTATGAGTTGAATGGGTCAGATGTGCGTCGCTTTGTAGACCTTCATATGATCGCACCATTTCTTCTCTCACGGGCTACGGTTGGCCATATGATGAAACAGGGTTGGGGACGAATCGTCAACGTCACCACCGGCCTTGACACCATGACCCGGTCCGGTCAAGCACCTTATGGACCCAGCAAGGCCGGAAATGAAGCGTTTGCTGCGGTAATGGCAAGGGATCTTGAAGGTACTGGAGTCACGGTAAACGTTCTGATACCTGGTGGGCAAGCTGATACCCGTTTTATACCACAGCTACCTGATCTCCCCCGCGACCAGTTGACACCTCCCGCGGTGATGGGTCCACCAATTGTCTGGCTCGCCTCAAGGCAGTCCGACGGTATAACTGCGCGTCGATTTATCGCAAACAAATGGGATCCCGCGATTGGACCAGGAGAAGCGGCACAACGCTCAGGTGGCCCAATTGCATGGGAGGCTTGAAATTGAGAAAGCCCAAGCACATTGGCCCAATTCTCGACCAGAGTTATCACCCGGTAAGCGTGCAATAAACTAGGTTCACAATTACCCTGGAGTCGTAAACTCGGCTCAGAAACTGTTTTGGCCGCCGATCAAGTGACAGGAAACATCTTTGTCACGCTGTCTAGCGACACGGTCGCGAATTCCTGAGGGTTTTTACGAACCCAGTCGGTAATTTCTGTACGGGTAGTGAACCATACATCGGGACACCCTAGAACATGGTCCAACAATCTTTCTATTGCCCTTGTCCGAAATCCATGGCATAAAAATGGATGAATTGCAAACCCCATCATCTTGGGGCTTCCCCGCAATCCTTCCCTTCTTAGCACGTCAAACTCATCGATGGCCATCTCGAGCATATCCCTGGGAGTTCTACCGTCCGTCGCATAGGTCTGATAGTCACTAACGTGCGCATAAGGCATACAAACTAGATCGCGATCCGAACCCTCCACCCGGAAAGGTACGTCATCCCCTTGGAAATCTGACATCCAAGAATATCCCAACTCAAATATCAGAGGGAAAGTATTTGGCGTGGGTCGATGACCCGGAGAAATATATCCAGTAGGAGCTGCACCAAGCACCGATTTGAATGCCGAGACTGTGTTCTCAAGCGACTTGCGCTCTTCCTCTTGCGTCATCATGATGGGATAGACATGTTCGTAATTTTCACTTCCCATATCGTGTCCGGCTGCTTTTGCCAATTTGGCAAGCTCCGGACTCATTTCGACCCGCTTACCATTCGCTACGAAAGTAGCGCGAATATTGTAATCATCAAACATCGTTAGTAAACGTCTAAGTCCCTGAGCCTCGGCGTATTCATGATCCCACACTGCCCACATGTCCCTCGGATAGATGGCATCGGTAGGAACAGGATGCTGCGAGCTTCGCTGGTTGGACTTGGGGGTACCCAAGTCTGGCGGCCACACTTCCCAAGGAATCATCAAACCAAATGCAATGCTCTTCCCATCAGGCCATTTAGCCATTTCTCATACCCTCCTATAGGTTTAATTACATACAAACCCAGCAATTAAAATCCAGGCTGGAGGGCACACTCTAGCTATATGACCTTTAGCGTGTCAATAGAAAGTGGAAAGACATTCCATTTTTAGATCAAATACAACTTGCTGCAATTTCACTCCGGCTAATCCTTCAATCACCCTGAAGCTAGACGCATTACGGACTTACTATCATCCGGTTTCCTACGGTGTGGTTCTAAAGCATTCGCCGAAGCTCGGCCTGAATTAAGTAGACCAGGGTCAATTCTTGACCTGGATTGATCCTGGCTTCCTTAGTGAAGTTCCGCGCTTTTGCTATTCCTGCTTCGTTGTCGGATTTCCACTTCGAAATCGCTTCATCTGTGTCGGTATTTGGATAGGTTGAAATAATTTTCTCACATAGCTTTCGCCTCAACTGCCGCAATTCGTCAGCAGTCGAACGAACTTGCCAGGAAATCCATCTGCGCTCAACTTCTACGCTTGACAGGATCTCAAAAACCTGATCAATGCCTACCGTCAGCTCAATCTCTCTTATCAATTTGACCACATCGGAAATTTCAATCCCGCTCTTGCCACTAATTTCTCCAGCTTCGATAGCCCTTGGAGCCAATTGCAGAAGTGACAATTTGTTTGAAAGCGCCAGACCCACCGCCTGATCTTGCAGTACTTCGGACAAGTCAGAATTCGGTAGCGCTAATGACGCCACAAAATCCGGACAGCCAATGACCTTTTCTATATACGACTTCTGAGTCTCGATCAGATGCTCAAAAGAACCGTCTCTGTCTTTTCCAGATAAATCTCTTACGAGACAATCAATTATTCCAACCACAGACCGAAAGATTGTCGACTCTGCCTGATGGTCCAGCTGAGACTCGATTTGATCAATTCCATCCCATAATGAAAGCGCTTCTGTAACTTTGCAACTGAGCCAAAATGAAGCGGCTATATCGCTCAAGGAACAGTTGAGTTCCTGCGATCTTTCGTAAGCCCAGACGATTCCCATCCGATTTACAATCAGTCCAGCCAATTCGGTAGAGATCAGCTGCGGATAGAGCGGGTGCCTGGACATCAACTGACCAAATCTGCTGGAGACAGTGACCGGAAAATATTCAAGAGCAAGCTCAGTCAAAGAAGGGTTCAATATGAACGCAGAATCCACTATCGAATCAGCAATACCGGACTTTGCATAAGCCTGGAGTACCGCTATTTCGGGCCGGGTAAGTCCTGCGTCAGCCGACCGCCTCTTCTGGAACTCTTCAACACTTGGCAGAAAATCAGCCTGTCGGTCAAATCCTCTCTGGTCTTCCCAGTCTTCAATCAATGCTTCAAACGCGTCGAGATCATAGACGTTGACATACGCGGATCTGTCAATTGCCACGATGCCTTCATTCACCCGGCGGAGAACCTTGAGCATTGCTTCACCACTCAGCTGCTGAAGCAGCCAGTCCCTCTCCGACTCTTCAAGGAGTGACTCACTAATGGCCAACCCGAGCAATATCTTCAAGTTGACTTCATAATCAGACATTGCCACGCCGCCGGCATTGTCTATGAAATCAGTATTGACCCTTCCCCCTCGGCGGGAATATCTGATACGACCACGCTGAGTTATACCAAGGTTCGCCCCTTCGACAATAACCCTGGACCTGACCTGCTCCGCATCAACTCTGACTAGATCATTCGAGCTGTCACCGACTTCAGAGTTGCTTTCATCCCTGGCCTTAATAAAAGTACCTATTCCCCCAAACCAAATCAGGTCTACCTGGGACTTCAAGATTGAAGAAATAACCTCTAATGGAGTGGCTGATTCAGCTGCCAAGCCGAACATCGACCGAGGTTTGGACCCAAGGGGAATCTCCTTGGCATTTCTGGACCATATACCACCACCCGGGGATATAAGTTCAGGATTGTAGTCGGCCCAGGAAGACTTCTCCAATTTGAACAGTCTGAGCCGTTCATTGTACGATCCTACCGGATTTGGTTCAGGATCAATAAAGATATGCCGATGATCGAATGCGGCAACTAACGCTATCGAGCGGCTTTGAAGCATTCCGTTACCGAATATGTCTCCCGACATATCCCCTATTCCGACCACTTTGAACGGCTCACCCTGTGAATTCATATCCAGCTTGGCAAAATGCCGGCTTACCGCCAGCCATGCGCCTCGGGCGGTGATTGCCATAGATTTGTGATCGTACCCATGGGATCCTCCTGATGCAAAGGCGTCACCCAGCCAGTAACCGCTTTGTACTGCTATTTCATTGGCCAAATCAGAGAACGTGGCGGTTCCCTTATCAGCAGCAACCACCAGGTAGTGATCGTCGCCATCGTAAGCCACCACTCTGGGAGGTGTTATAACTTCGCCACCCAGATAGTTGTCAGTCACTGACAGCAGCGCTGCTATATAAATCTTGTAAGCATCCTCGATCTCAGTCATTGTTGGTTGCTCGCTGTTTCGCACCACGAACCCGCCCTTGGCCCCAGTGGGAATAATTATCGAATTCTTTTTGACCTGTGCCTGAGCCAGATCATAAATTTCGGTCCTAAAATCCTCAACTCTCTCGCTCCACCGGATTCCACCTCTAGCTATCAGACCAGCCCGAAGATGTATTCCAAGCACAGTTGCCCCATAAACGAAGGTTTCAAGCATAGAATGCTTGAGGATATTCAACCGAGATGCAGACGGTGCGAACTTCAGTGCCAATGCCGACTTCCCACCACGCGGAGCTTCAACAAAGTAATTAGTCCGTACAGTAGAATCGATCAACTCAAGATACCCGCGCAGGATTTGGTCTGAATCAAAACTTGAGACCCCCTCCAAGTTGTTTACAACGAGGCTGAGTGCCTGGTTCAAATCAAGCTTGTGATCAGGATCAAATCGACTTTCGAAATAACCTACAAGCGACTGAGCCAGCAAAGGGTATTCAAATAATGTCTGATCAAGTTGAGACTGGCTGTAAATAGAACTTATTTGCAACCTATAGTCGCGATAAGCCCTGAGAAGATTCACCTGGTGATAACCCAGTTCAGCCGAAAGGACCAACCGATTCAGAAGGTCCCTCTCACTGCTGCCAGCAATAACCGATTCAATCGCCTCAAGTACCCGGGTGCCGTCCCGGCCACCATCAAGACCGAGTGGGAATCGCTCTTGATGCTCCCACCTTAATTCGATGTCATCGATATGGAAAGGGATAGATTTCTCTGCTTTTGAGCCAAATGACCACTGGAGATCTTCAACTACTGAGAGTCCAAAACTGTCAAATATATGGACCAGACTGCTGAGCTCAGCCAGACTGCCACCATATCTCCTTAGCCTCATGACCCCCCTCTTAATCCCGGGATTTAAATCAAGGACTAGATAGTGGGGATCGTTAACATCATCAGATCTAATGGCGGAGAAGATTCCAAGTTTTTCAGATCCAATAAACCGCTCCTCAGAATCTCCCGGAGTAACATTTTCTATCTGAGCCAGAAATTGTGCATCTATAGCTGCATATATTGGATCAGTCGCTTCCCGATAACCTGGCGGAATTTGATCCAGGAATTCGCAAAAGTATTTGGAGTCAATACAAACGCCCAACTCACCAGCAACTTGCGATTCCCATCTACTCAGATCGAAAACTTCTCCCATGTGTTCCTGCCTATTTCACGTACCGTTGTCTAACCCCAACCTAGTAAATCCAGTTGTGCTCGTTTCCCAAAATCACGGGATTTCTAAGAAATTTTCAAGCGCTGTCAAATGCAATAACGCCTGCGACAGGAAGTCTCCAAACCGGTTGCTGATTTCAGGATAGCTGTCTCAGATACGTGCCTCGATGACTAGTCAGTCATCGAGGTGGCCGACAGCAATCAGCCGCCAACCACCTCACCTATTACTTGGTTGAACTACTTACTTATTTGTTACCTCTCTGAAGGGCTGGTGGCGTGAGCTGCTGGTTCTTCATGAATCCTCTTCCTTTAGGGAGAGGAGAGGTCAAACTACTTACCTGCGTTAGTTGAAAACGTAGAATCGATGTATTTAGACGCTGGAATCAAACTTGAATAGTCCAAGTTGTGATTAGCCAGAAAGACCTTCTGCATTGATTGAAGCGTCTTGGTGGGAGGGGCCAGGTCAGGACTAAATACGTTTGGTGGCTCCGACTCAAGAAGGCTTAGCTTCTGGCCAGTAGCGGCAGCCACAATCCCCAGGTTAAGAGCAGAGTCGGTGTTATTTCCCTGGAGCTGCTTTGAGGCCTCGACCAAAGCATCAAAAAACTCCTGGGCGGTCTTGGTCTTGGCAAAAGCACCACCATAGATGACACCGGTTGCCGCGACACCAACAGGAGCTCCGGTCAGAAGTTTCCCAACATTGTCCTTTATAATTGCACCCAAAAACGGTGCCGGAGGATATGCAGCTGCGACTGCACCCGACTTCAAGGCGCTTTCCATTTCCGGAAATGCCAGGTTGACCAGAGTCACATCCTTCAGTGTCAGGTGATAAGGCGCAAGTGCCTGAGACACCAGGTAAGCGCCGGTTGAACCCGCACCTCCGGATACCGCAATCTTCATACCCTTAAGCCCACCTGCATTTGTTACTTTACTTGCCAGAGAACTGGCGACCACAAGCCCATTGGCAGGAGTGCCTGGAGCCTCTTCAGCCATTGAACCGACCACTTTGAAATCAAGTCCCTGGTTGATTGCATTGAACATGCCGGCGGAAAAACCACCGAGAACCACCTGAACCTTATTAGTGGCTGCCAGGGTGGTGGCACTCTGACCAGATGGGACCACAGTCAAGTGAACCGCAATTCCATGCTGGGTAAAGTAACCATCGTGCATCGCAATAAAGAGTGGCTCAAAAAGAGAGAGCGGTATGTAAGCCACCGTCACCGGAGTAAGCGTCTTTGAGGTCGTCGAAGTAGCCGAAGCAGATTTGTTTGATGAAGTCGAGCTTGTTGAACTTGAACCGCAAGCTGCCAGAACCAGCGACGAAATCGCAAGCACGGCAGCAGCTGTACGGCCTTTTCGGGGGAATTTCATATTTTCTCCTTTGGAAATTATTCAAAACATTTATCTGAAACTAAAAACGGTTGTTTTCGGGGTTGGTAACACCATTCACCCATAGGCAGAGGCCTAGAAAGTTATAATTTTGACCGAGTGTGTCTAAACCTATAGTGCAGCTCCTTGCTTTTCTAGAACCGAGTGAACCTTCTCTGGATCGTGACTTTTAGATTCAGCCCATAGAGCGGCACTTACCCCAGCCGCCTGTCCCGTCGCAAATGACGTTCCCACCACCATAAACAGGGCATATGCTTCACCATCTGCGCCAATATTCCTACCTACTAAATTGGGGTGTTCGACAGATACAGTGAACAAAGCCTCGTAAGCAATCCCATACCAGTCTGGACCTCCAACTGATTCATAGACACCGGCGCCATCACTACGGGGGAACCCCACGCAGTGTTTCAACTTGTTGTTCTTCATCGCTTCCGCCTTACCAGCCATGGAAGCGAAAGCCTTTCGATCAGCACAATAATCCCTGTAAGGATCACTCCAACCAGAGCGATTGTAACAAGACCCACGTACATCTGATCGGGCTGAAACAGCTGCCAGGAGTTCCATACCAGAAACCCAAGACCGTTGTTAGAAGCAACGAACTCGGTAGCGGTGATCACTACCAGACCAAGCGCTATGGATACCCTAAGACCGGTAAAGATTGACGGCAATGACCCCGGGAGGATCACATGTCTGAATAATTTGAATTTATGGGCACCAAATGCTTTACCGGATTCGATCAGGCGGGGATCGAAATTTCTGACCGCTGCAAGTGCGTTTATCTCCAGCACAAAGAAAGTTACTGCGACCACAGTCAAAATCTTGGGAGTCTCCCCTATCCCAAAAATTACAAGAAGTAAAGGCAAAAGAGCAATCTGAGGCACGGCATAGAGTGCAGCAAATAGTGGGGAAAACGCAGAACGAAGAGGTCTTACCAGTCCAAGTATCAAACCTACAATTACACCGGATATAACCCCTATTACATAACCAACAAGCAGTCTGGCCAGAGTAAAGCCGATGTCTTTTTGCAATATGCCCTTTGAAATCAGCTGCCGGGCAGCCCTTATGATCTGAGTCGGTGGAGTGAAAATCCTTGGGTCAATAAAGTGCGCATCTGCAGAGACTTGCCACAAAATGATTAGCACAATTGGGGTTCCAACGCTGAGCACCAGATCCATTCGCCGACGGACCCGCTCTTTCCTGCGAAGCTTCGAAATCGCCTCAGCCACGACGGCACCAGTCTCACTTTGACCATTTTCATCAACTGCTGCCATAGGCGTGGTTGCCATCAGGAAAACTCCAGAGACTGTTCAACCTCGTCACGAAGATTGTCCCAGAGCATGGTCCTCAATTCACTAAAACCAACCTCAGAGGTAATAGCGACATTCCTGGGCCTTGGCAGATCCACCTTCAGATCAAGCTTTATCCGTCCGGGTCTGGCGGTCATTACTACTACCCGATCCCCAAGCAGCAACGCCTCATCTAATGAGTGCGTTACTAACAGCACCGTCTTTCGGGTCTCCTCCCAAAGACGAATCAGATCCTCTTGAAGAAGCAGTCTGGTCTGAGGATCTACCGCACCAAGCGGTTCATCCATAAAAACCACATCGGGCTCTGTCACAAAAGCTCTGGCCAAAGAGAGACGCTGGCGCATCCCTCCTGAAAGTTGTTCCGGATATGTCTTTTCAAATCCTGAAAGTCCAACCCTTGAAAGCCAGGCCCTTGAGCGTTCTATACGCTCAGCTTTGGGCACCTTTGCCATCTTTAGACCAAAAGCCACATTATCTATAGCACTAAGCCAGGGGAAAAGCCCATACTCCTGAAACAGGAATGCACTCTTTAGCGGCCTGCCGCTACTGGTTATCACGTCAGAACAACCAAAAACCTGGCCGGTACTGGGAGTATCCAGCCCTCCAAGTATCCGCAGCAAAGTGGACTTCCCACAACCGGAAGGTCCAATAAGGGAAACAAAGGTTCCTTCTTCTATCACAAGATTTACGTCGCTCAGGGCCAGAACATTTTCACCACCGCCACCAAGAAAAACTTTTGACAGCTTCTGGGCACCTATATGGTTAGCAGTTTCCTTATTCAGGTTGGAAACGAATTCGGATTTATTGTCAGAGCGCGCCAACTGAAACCCCATAAATCAAAGTATTTGACAACAGAACTAACTTCCCTAAAACCAAATCAGCAATGTGGATTACTTATCCTTTTCACAGAAAGCTTACATGAAATGTTAATAATTCAAATCTTTCTTACCAATAAACATCTCGGCATGGAAAATGAACAAAACTTGCTAAAAGCATGAATTTCCGCCAACTCCGGCGAATCACTTTCACCCGAAACGAAATGGAGCTAACTACAGGCAATTTTGATACAACAAGAGATCCCGACTATTTATCCAGATCCACCGCATTTTGAAACTCATCTATCCCGCTTCATGACCTGACGGATTCGACCTAGACTCAGAATTCGCGTCGTCTTCTCCTACGGATGTACTAACCGAAGACCGCCTTAGGCAAAATCAGCCTTCGAGGGCTTTCCGGTTCGTCAAACGCATTTGTCTCGCTGAGCTGAGTCACTGCAGTCGATATATCACTGTAGTCAATTGCGAAAGTGAAATCATGGGCAAACCTGAGGACTTTTATCAGCACACTTGGATCATCCTGCCTGGTTAGACGGCGCAAAGCACCTATATAATCATCCCGGAATACCGTAGGTATGATGATCCGCCCCTCATCTTTAGCCACAAGTTCTGAGTTCATCATTATCCTGGCAAGTCTGCCATTTCCATCATCAAATGGATGAACCTCCGACACCAAAAACATAACCATCACGGCTCTGCACCACGGTGATTCGAGCTGTTCAAGCAGATGATATCCTGCCCGTAGGGTTCCCTCCACCAGGTCAGGTGCCACGAATAGGGATTGTCCAACCCGATTTTGGATCCTCTTGAACATTCCGGGATTTATATCCCTGCGTCCACCCATAATAACCTGGTGACGATGGCGGAGAATCTCCACGAACTCAGGATCTGAACTGGCAATCCTGGACATTTCCACTTTGTCGCTGACCAGCTGGAAAGTACCTGCCAAATCGTGGCTATCCTGAGGACGCCCGGGCGGAATCTTGTTCTCATATACGACGTCCAATGCTTCATCAATTGTGAATTCGGTGCCTTCGATATAATTGGAAAAATAAGCTTCAAAGAAAGGAAGACTGAGCCATCTTCTATCGTCGAATTTAGCCGGATGGCTCTGGCTGGCACCAACAGTGCTCAACCCATATGTCAGAATCTCAAAGCGCCTTACTCTGTCCGGATCGTATGGAATCCCCTTTTGCCTTGCATCCAGCGCTTGAGACTTTGTCTTCACTAAAGAGTCTCCAAGGGCAGATGATATCGATGCCTCCAGGCGCTCCACATTTTGAAACGATATTTCAAGTTTTTCCGCAAGTTGCCGGAGGGACTTCTGATAATTCCTGATCCGTTCTGCACCTTCCAGATAAGTCAATTTGTCGATCCAACTGTCCAACTCTCCCTGATCTAAAGTGCGTCGAACGTGATACCTCGTACTCCTACTTGGGATGGAGTTTTCCAGCAATGCCCGCTGCCTTGAGGCCTGATAAAGTCCGCCTGGCAGGGGTATGTCATCTGGTTGTGCTCTCGAACCGGAGCGGACCACTACTTCAAGTGAAGGAAGCCTGATTATCTTGGGCTTGCCCCGATGAGCAAGGAAAAGTACGCCGTCAACCAGACCGCCGGTTACAGCTGAACGATCGGTGATAACCCCACCAGGAACCAAGTAGCCAACGATTGCCCGCCAATATCGCATCACCATTATCGACGGATCCTGATGAGAGGATATATAAACCCCTCTCGAAAGGCGAATCAGCCTGCCCTCTTTCACCATCCGGGAAAGAGTCGCTGCCGGGTAATCTCTGGCAAACAAAAGCGTCTCAGCCACGTCCTCACCTCCCCTGAGTTTAGTATCAATCATACTTTGCTCTGTGAAAGAAACAGGGATATTAGTATCCATTTTCAGAAGTATCCAGGATATTAATGAGTAGTTTTGGAAGAAACAGGACTTGTAATATGGACCAGTACTCAGTTCTCCCACACAGTAAGAAGGCTTGGGCCAGTTCCATTTATCTTATTCACAAAGCTGACCCAGAGATTCAGCAGGTTTCTTCAAAAACTTGAAGAAACCATTGCGCTCTGCAAAAGTCTTTAATACCTGCAATAATGTAACAAAAGCAAACATAAAAAGGCATTTATGACAATTTACCCTTCCGGCAACCAGTATCAAATCGACTTCCAGGATCAGAGCGCAACCATTGTTGAAGTTGGAGGAGGGATTAGAGAATACAGAGTTGGCCAACGGGAAGTGCTCGAATCTTACCCCGTGGAAGCGATGTGCGACGGGGCACACGGCACCCCACTAATGCCCTGGCCAAACCGCCTCGAGGATGGAAAGTACAGCTTTGATGGAAATCAGTACCAGGTAGATATAACTGAACCTGCAAAAAATAACGCCATTCACGGATTTCTTCGCTGGCAGGCCTGGAATCTTATTGAGCAAACAGACAATCACCTGACAATGGCAATACGTATCCACCCCAGATCAGGATACCCATTCACCCTCGAAATAAGCGTCACGTACTCCCTTAGTGACGAAGGGCTGACCGTTGCCATCAAAGCCGAAAATCTGGGAAAGACGGCCTGTCCCTTTGGCGCTGGACAACATCCATATCTCTCCCCAGGAAATGGTCTCATTGACGACTGCGTCGTCACTCTCGATGCCGACACAAGGATCCTCACCGATAACCCCCGTCAGCTTCCACGCGGTTCCGAACCGGTTTTTGGTAGCGAGTTCGATTTTCGGGAGGGGAAAAAACTAAATCAGCAGTCTCTTGACTATCCCTTTACCGACCTTGCCAGGGACCGGGACGGAAAAGCCTGGATCAAGCTGCTTGGACCTGATGGACACAGCGCTGAGATTTGGGTGGACGAAAGCTACAAACTGATTGAAATGTACACTGGCGACACCCTGAGTCCAAGTCGGAGAAGACATGGACTTGGGGCTGAACCAATGACCTGTCCTCCTAACGCTTTCAAGAGCGGAGAAGACCTTGTCAGGTTGAACCCGGGTGACACTTTTACCGGTAAATGGGGAGCCAAGCTCGCAAAACCATTTTGATCGGCATAGGGGGCAGCCTGACGGCTGCACCCCTGCCACACCACCCGGCATGCGGGTCCGCACCGGGCGGTTCGAAAAGTTGAGGTCATGTGAGTTTGGGAATGCCTATGCTGTCGAAGTATTTCACCGTGAGGACCATCTGGACACCCGTTCGGCTGCAGTGCCACCAGCGATTGCCTATTCCCGTCGCCAAAGCGGCCAGCTCATGGGTAGCACCGAGACGACGTAGGCCGTGGTACATAGTAGGTCCTCGTCGCCAGTGCTTGAGTTGGATCGCCCTGAGACGACGGCGTATCCATGAGTCCAGATCTCTGAATGTGCTGGGCGTCTGCGCCAGGGAGAAGTAAGCCTTCCACCCAGGCAGATATTGCCGTAGTTCTTCAGCAACTTGGTTCATGCTACGCCCACCGACACGGCGTGTGATGAGCCGTATACGCTGCTTGAATGTGGCGAGCGCCTTGGGAGCAACAGCGATCTTCACCGTATTTCCTTTCCACCGCCTAAAGCAGTAGCCCAAGAATTTACGGCCAAAGACTGTTCCCACTTTGGTTTTCGTCTCATTCACCCGAAGGTGCAGCTTTGTATACAGCTTTCTAAGAGAACGAAGCACACGCTCTCCAGCCTTCTGACTGCGCACATAGATATTACAGTCATCACCATATCTGGAGAATTTATGGCCCCGCCGCTCCAGCTCTTTATCTACTTCATCGAGCAGCACATTCGCAAGTAGCGGCGACAGAGGTCCGCCTTGGTTGGCTCCTTCTGAGTGTTGCGTTACCACCCCATTTATCATGACTCCTGCTTGCAGGTACCTCCGAATCAGCCGTAGTATGGCTTTATCGGCAATACGTTTAGCAAGCCGGTCCATCAGGATGTCATGGTTTATCGTATCGAAGAACTTCTCCAGGTCAATATCGACAACTATCTGGTAGCCTTCCTGCAGGTACTGATGTGCTTTTCGCACAGCATCATGTGCACTTCGGCCCGGACGGAAGCCGTAACTGAACTCAGAGAATGTCGGATCGATCAGTGGTTGCAGAACTTGCAGCAGGGCCTGTTGGATCAATCGATCAACTACCGTTGGAATACCTAATATACGCTTGCCACCTGTTGGCTTTGAGATCTCAACACGGCGTACGGCCTGAGGCCGATAAGTGCCGCTTCTGATCTCAGAGCGAATCTTGGGCCAGTGATCTTTTAGGTAATCGAAGGTTTGCTCGATCGAAAGTCCATCGACCCCAGCACTTCCTTTATTGGCTTTGACGCGTTTCCACGCCTTGGCAATGTTCTCACCCGAGAGAACCTGTTCCAACAGATTCCCCCGTCCTAAGCCTTCTTGTTGTTTCCACGCCGGAGGTGTTTCATCACGGGTCGTATCAGCTACAGGCTTCACCCGTTCCTACCTCGACCCGTCCCGGCTTCCCGGAGCATCTGATGCATCCCACCTCCAAGTGTCATAACTTCCAGCTCTCCTTCTCGTTCGGCCCTTCACTGATTGCTCAGCTAATATGGCCTCTGCTGACTTCTCACTCCGACCTTTTTGGTCGTTGCCCTTTCAGGCATAAAGCGAGATCTCCCCAGGTAAGAACGCAGTCCTTCTCTGTACAACCGCCAGATCTACGTAGCTTCTCCTTGACCACAAGAGCTTTGCGGCGATGTGCCCGCTCGCCCTGATAGGCCACGCCTCATATCTGGTTCTTGTCCATCGGCTCACAGATTCGCTCCACACTTCCTTCCCACGCTCGGTCACCCTTGCGCAGTTGTGTTTCACTTCGCTCGCTGTGGTCAGCTCACGGGAGGACTTTCACCTCCAAGATTGCGCCCATGCTGGGCGCACACCTCTCCTCTCCCTAAAGGAAGAGGATTCATGAAGAACCAGCAGCTCACGCCACCAGCCCTTCAGAGAGTTGACGCTTCGCTGGGCCGCTGTGCTCAGCCCTAATGGGCTTTTGCTGCAGTGTCCCTCTGCGTCCTGTGACCC